>JAHWHN010000018.1 GCA_019323235.1 Candidatus Woesearchaeota archaeon
CATCTTGATCTTTTACAGCTTTCAATATTTTTTGTTCTTCTTCTGAAAATGCTGTTAGATATGCAGTAAACTCATCTTTTTCTTTTTCATATCTTTTTGATTCTTCTAATGCTTTGGAAACTTTTACTTGATGCTCTTGAAGCACTTGTTGAGTTTTATCTATAAATCCAATATAAATTCCAAATAAGATTGCTGCAGTAGAAAGAATCCATCCAATAGTACTTGCTCTAGAAGATTGTTCATGTAAACAAGTTCCATCATCTAAATAACAAGAACCAGTATCATCAACTAGTTGTTGGAGTTGTTTTGCATCTTCTACTTGACCCATATAAGTATGAATAGCAAGAAGAACTCCAAAGATTAATATTACAATTCCAACTTGTTTTTGATTCATAAATGCATATTAAACAAACTAGTTTAAATAGTTTATTGAAATTTTGAGAAAATCTTTATAAATTATTTTTAATTACTTTCTTGAATGATTAATGAATTTATTAAGAAATTCTTAAGAAAGTATTTAGGGGTTGAAAATTTAGAAAACGAGATTTCAAGCCTTAAAGAAAATAATTCATCTCTTGAAAGAAGAATTGAACTTTCTAACAAAGATAGACTGACTTTAGAAGAAAGAATAATTAGTTCCGAGAAGAAAGAAAGAGATTTGAAAAAATTAATTTACAGTAAAACAAATCAAGAAACCCTAAATAGTGAAAGCAAAAGATTTTTTGAAAGCGTTGGAATAGAACTTTCCGAGAAGAATGAAAAAGCTATTCTTCATTCCTTAAAAGCTTCAGAAATTGTTCAAAGATATGGTTTTGAAAGATTTGTACCCCCTATTGAAAGAGGTTATAATACTCCAATAATTACAATTGAAGAATTTAGAAAGAACCCCACTCATTACATTCACAAATTATCCAAGGGTGCTTTGAATTTCCCAGTGGGCATAAATTTTGAAGAAGTAAACAATATTCTTGAAAGAAAAATTGGTAACTTTAAATTAAAAGCTAGAACTACCAACTCAGAAATTGGTATGCTTTCATTTACAGCGGGTTCTATTTATAGTCATGATAGAGAATTTAAAGAGTATTCCAACCAATTAATTTCTGCTACAAATATTGCTGAATTAAATAGAGATAGATGTGATAATTGGATTTATTTAGATGGATTAGATTTTATTCATAACTACGAGGGTCTTGAAAAGTATGTTTCTGAAACCCCTAATGTTAGTCAGGAAAGAAAAGAAGAAGTAATTGCAGGTATGAGATTTGCTAAATTTTCATATTTGACTGCTTTAGAAATCTCAATGACAACTAGAATTAAAGATTTATCTGAATTAATTGATTATAATGAAAAAGAAGATAAAGAATATTTAGTTAATGAGCCAATTCAGTTAGTTAACGATTTTAATAATTTAAAGGATACTATAAAGAGGTCATTATTATCAGAACAAAAAGGTATGACTTATCCAGAAATTAATACTTTATTAGAAATAAGATCTAAAGAAAGATTTGTTAGATTAGCTTCTGATATTACCAATAAGATAATGGCAAACGATAAAGATAGAAATGGTTTAACAAATAATATAAATAAACCTTTAGAAGAATATTCAATTGGAGAAGCTATTTTGCTATCAACTTATTTTGCTCGTAATGTTATTGACAAATATAAAAAAAATGATGATTTAGCAATAGAAACTTTTTGTGGAATTAAGGAAGATAAGATTGTTGGAAAATGTACAGATTATACTGGGTTAGCAATTCATTATTTAAAAGAATATTTAGCTCCAATGCAACCTGAGAAGTTTAAAAATTGGCAATTTGGATTTGACTCAGATCATATTGATAGTTACAGTCATTGTTATATGAAAATATTACATATTAATAAGGATTTGACTGTTGATGTTTATTATGCTGATCCAACAAAACTATGTTCTTTATCAATAGATAAATTAAAAACTCCAGAAGATGTTTTAAAAGCTACTAATGGAATGACTCTCCCTATATTAATTAAAAGGGATGCTGAAGACATATTATATTCTGCTAATGAGAAAATGGAGTGAAATCTTTAATATTTTGAAAAATATTTTGATTTTGCATAACATTTATAAACAATTTGGATTTCATTTTCTTTAGGTTGAGGGTGTAATTAATTACACTAATGTCGCGGTGGCACAACCTGGTACTGCGCAGGATTGCTAAAGGCTAATCGTCTTTATGATTGCCTAGCAGTATCCGCAAACATCCTGTGTCCTCACGGATTTCGGGGTTCAAATCCCCGCCGCGACGTATTTTCTTTTTTGAAATTTAAATATAGGGATTTGAACATCCTCAAAAATCTTAGATTTTTGGGACCACTCTGTGGAATCCCCGCCGCGACGTATTTTCTTTTCAAAAAATATTTAAAGGACTGTGACTATATAATAGTATGGCTGAGAAAGAAGGTAATAAGTTCTGGGATCATTTTAAAATAATTTCAATATATTTTATGTTCTTGATACTTATTGCTCTTACTACTACATCTTACTCTTTAAGCTCTTTTTCAGAAGAAGAAAATCTTAAGGAATTTTATATAAATGTTATTTACAATGGACATAGTATACATGAAACTGCTTTTAATAAGTATTATGCACATAAACAAAATTGTTTAGATGGAGCAGATACTCAAATATTAGAATTTAAAGATGGTAATAAAACTATTTCTTGTGAAGTCGTTTTAGCTTCAAATCAAGAAGAATATGGTAATGATATTGTTAGAAATGTTTTATTTCGAGAAAATTATGAAAGACAATTCCCATGTACTTTTATTCAATGTATCATGAATCAAGAAACTTTACCAATAATATTTAGTGAACAAGGTAATTATTTCTTAAAGAATATAAAGATGTTCTTGCTTTTAGGTACTATTATTAATGGATTATTAGTATTGATTTATACAGATAAGATTAGAACTGTTTTTAGAAATTTGGGATATACTTTTATTATATTTGGAATGCCTTTATTTATAATTAAGTATTTTTCATTTTTATTAGAAAACTCAGTTAATTATTTTTATTCTATGCTTTATTCTGGAGAAATTGAATTAAATTTAACTTATACTCTACAAGCAATGACAAAACCATTATTTCCTATTTTAATTACTTTCTTAAGTTTAGGTATTGTCTTTTTAATAATATCATTCTTTATCAAAAAAGAAGATACTTGGGATTCAATTATTGATAGAATAACCAAACAAAAATAAGAATTCTAAAAATTATTAAATTATTTTCTAGTATAAAGGTTCAAGAATGATTTAATTTGATATTGCAAATCTCTAGTATCATCAACTAATTCATCTCTAAAGTCTGCAAGATGTGTCTTGAAAATGTATTTATCAATCATTGTTTTAATAAAGAATATAACTGGATTCTTTTCCCAGTAACTAACATAGTCTTTATAGATAAATGAACGGAATTGTACCATTACATCAGCTTGCTGAATTGTTTTCTTTTTACCATGTAACTCAACACTAATATCTTTTAAGTTACTTATTTTGATTAGCATAAAAATTTCCATTTTTATTGCTTCGGAAACAATTTTATAAGGTCTAAAGTCAAGTTCAATTAGTCTTCCTTCTTCAGTTCTTTTTTCAAATTGATCTTTTTCAACTTTAGTATAATGATGATCTCTTAAGAAACCAGTAATTAATTTATATAATTCCTTTAATTCAAAAGGTCCTGAATACTTTACAAATTCATCGCTTACTACATAATCTTTAATCATTTTTATCCTATACTTGGTTTTGTTACACTTTTCACGACATCCAATAATTGATAGATTTCGTTATAAGGTTCATCATCCCAGATTACATTAATTTTGTAATACAATATAAACCTATGCATAAAATTCTGAAGTTTTTTCATAAAATCACTAGTATATTTGTTTTCATAGTCATATTCTTGACATCCACTAATATCAACAATAAAATGACAACTAACCATTGTTTTTTCCACACCGTCTTTTTTTACTAAAACTTCTTTATAATCCCAAAAATGGAACTCTAATTTTAAAATTGTCTTTCTATAACCAGTGTTTTTCCTTTCGCCAACCCAACTCAGTTCTAATTCAGGGGGCTTAAATTTGTGAACACTTTCATCAAATAGATATCCATGTGAAGACATCCAATTTTGAACATTTTTATACAAAGAATCTAAATCTACTAATCCTTTAAATCGAAATCTTAGTTCTTTATTAGATTCTATTTTACTAACCATTGGCTATTCTATAATTATATAGTATTTAAATATTATTATGTTTACTAGTTTACCACTTTGTTTAATATATAAATTCTCACTACGGTAAAAACATAAAAAAACAAGAAAATAATGAAAATTAGGGAATGCTCAACCTTAAATTGTAAAAATAATGTCAATGCATAGCAGATTAAGAAAAATAAAGATATCAATATGAAAGGTATAATCATATGTTTTAACTTGTAAATTCCTTTTGAAAATGCTTCAGTAAAGGATTGATATATTTTTTTATGTTCAAAAAATGAACTATATAAGAACATTCCAAAGTAAGCTATAATTAAATATAATATTATGTTTATAAAGAAAAATAATAATGTTAATTGTGCAATATCAGCAGTCATTGTTTTTGAGTTTAATAATACTATGAACGGAATTAATAAAACAATAATCAATGGTAACCAAAATAATTGCCAAACTATCTTTAATAAGAAAAATTTAAGGTAAAATTTTTTATTAATTTTATGATTGAAATAAGTATTAAATAAATGAACTCTGCTTATTGACCAAACCATAAAAAATACTACTAAGAAAATTACCGAGAACATTACCAAGTTCATGAAGAATTTAATTAATAATGGTGTTAAAACCGGAATTTGGTCTAAATCTCCCAAAGATAATTGATAATTTAAAGTATTTATTCTTTGAAGTGTTTCCACTTGAGCTAAACCAAATCTAAACCATAATAATCCAACAAAACCTACAACTAGCCAAAATAATAAATCAATACCTAAATGTGTTAAAAAATGATTATTAATTCTGAAAGAATTTGCAAAATCTTTGGTTTCTTGTTTGATCTTATTTAACATATTATGAAATTAAAGAACTTAACTTATATATTTTTCTATAAATCTTTAATCTTTATATCAAAACAGATTCTAAATTCTTCTGGAGAAAATTGACCACATTTTACCACTTCAAGGATTTTACAAGATTTGTTATTTTCTTTACAAATTTTCTTGATTTTTTCCTCCATTTCTGGCACTTTTGAAAGGGAAATAAATGAGTATAAATGTATAACTCCATTGTTTTTTACTTTTAGTAATGCTACATCTAAAAATTCTTCAGCAGTTTTTGGTAATGGCATTAAAATTCTGTCAAATTTGTCTTCAATTTTTGGTAAAACCTCTCTTACATCCCCATTTATTAAATCAACATTTTTTATTTTGTTTAATTTGACATTTTCTTCTGCATATTTATGAGCTTTAGGATTTATTTCAATTCATAAAATGTTTTTTGCTTCAGAATTTCTTGATATTACACAAGGTAATGGTGCTATTCCTGAGAACATTACTAATATATTTTCACCAGGTTTAACCATTTCAAAAATTCTTTTTCTTTCAGTAGAAGTTCTTGTTGAAAAATATGCTTCTTCAACATTTAATTTTAATCTCGTATTATTTTCTTTGTGAATTGTTTCTTTTCGGTTTTCGCCAGCCATAATCTCAATTTGAGGAACTCTATATTCTCCAGAATACTTTCCTGTTTTTTTAGCTACAACATTTATATTTTTATAATTTTGAATAATTAATTCTCCGATTTCTTTTTCTTTATCTTTTAATTCTTCTGGAAAGTCATTAAATATAACTATATCTCCGACAGTATCGAAGGACATTGGCATTATATTAACTTCTTCTTCGGATAATATACTTGACATTAATTCTTTTAATCTCATAAATATATAGAAAAATTTCTTGTTTTAAAAGTTTTTGTCTAAAGTCAAGAAAAAACAACAAAAATACCATTTAGTATTGCTACAAGATTTCTTCCTAATGGTAATATGAATTGTATTTTTATATCAAAGATATTACTCTAATCGCTACAATTAAAGGAATTATTCCCATAACTATAATTAAAAGTAAAGAGAAAAGTCTTTCATAATTATATTTATAATTTAATGAGTCTTTTACAAAATTACCAGTTATTTTATTTGTAGAAGTATTATTATCTTTAGGTTCAATTGTTTTATTAGAAATTTCTTCTTTTGTTTCATTAATTACTTTTGTTTGATTAACTACTTCTTTATTTTCTTGAGTATTATTTTCTTTTTGGATTTCATATAAACAAAATTCTTCTTCTGATGGCTTTCCTATTAATTTATTACAGTTTTCTGAATCAGTACAAGTTCTTGTTCTAATTCCAAAAAGAGTACATTCTCCCCATTCAGTACATTTCCAGTCAGGATTACAAGTACTTCCTCCGCCGCCACCAGTTCTTGCACATTTTAAATCAGCTCCAGAACAATCCTCATCTATTCCATTACCACAAATTTCAGTAGCGTTTGGATTTATACCCGAAGAGTTATCATTACAATCTCCCAATACAGTAGAGTAATTTGTAAGTAAAGTACATTCATTTATTGTTACATTGATACCATAACCATCACCATCTAAATCTAAGTAATAAATTGTTGTTACATTTTCATCAATTTCGGAATTACAATTATCATCTAAATAATTACAAGATTCGCTTGCATCAGGATTGATTAAAGAATTGTTATCATCACAGTCTCCTAAAACAGAAGAGTAATTTGTTGGAACTGAACAGTCTTGTACTGTTGAGTTGATACCGAAGTTATCATTGTCTAAATCTAAGTAATAAGTAGTTGTTACATTTTCATCAACTTGAGAATTACAATCATTATCTAAATAATCACATACTTCCACATTACCAGGGAATCTGTCTGCATTGTCATCAGCACAATCAGAACATTCATCTACACCATCACCATCAGCATCAACTCTTGTTTCGTCAATTTGAGAATTACAATCATTATCAATTCCATCACAAGGTAATTCAGTATTACCAGGGAATAAGTTTGCATTGTCATCAGCACAATCAGAACATTCATCAACACCATCGCCATCTGAATCAACTCTTGTTTCATCAATATTACCATCACAATCATTATCAATTTCATCACAAGATAGCTCTATTGCATCAGGGTTGATTGCATAATTGTTATCATTACAATCTCCCAATATAGTAGAGTAATTTGTAAGTAAAGTACATTCATTTATAGTAATATTAACACCATAACCATCACCATCTAAATCTAAGTAATAAACTGTTGTTACATTTTCATCTATTAATGAGTCACAATCATCATCTAAGTAATTACAAGATTCACTAGCATCAGGATTGATTAAAGAATTGTTATCATCACAGTCTCCTAAAATTGAAGAATAATTTGTTGGAACTGAACAGTCTTGTACTGTTGAGTTGATACCAAAGTTATCATTGTCTAAGTCTAAATAATAAGTAGTTGTTACACCTTCATCAACTACTGAATCGCAATTATCATCTATGTAATTACATAGTTCAGTATTACCTGGGAATATATTTGCATTGTCATCAGCACAATCAGAACATTCATCAACACCATCACCATCTGAATCAACTCTAGTTTCGTCAATTTGAGAATTACAATCATTATCAATTTCATCACAAGGCAATTCTGTATTGCCCGGATATCTATTTGCGTTATTATCTGCACAATCAGAACATTCATCAACACCATCACCATCTGCATCTATTCTAGTTTCATCAATTTGAGAATTACAATCATTATCAATTCCATCACAAGGTAATTCAGTCGCTCCAGGATTTATTGCAAATCTAGTATCATCGCAATCAGTTGTTGGGTCTGAAGATCTTGCTTCTCCTAAATCTGTACAATCTAGGTCAGAACTTAAAACTGTTGATGTTGAATCAGGTCTATAACCATCACCATCAGCATCTAAATAGCATAATTCTTTTCCATCACAATTGTCATCTTCTCCGTTGTCAACAATTTCAGTTGCTCCAGGATAAATTGAAGAATTGTTATCATTACAATCAACTGAGGAATTAAATCCATCTAAATCTAAATCTTTAATTTGACATTCATTTCCAAAATAACCAGAATCACAAGAGCAAGTGTTTTCTGAAATACAAACTCCATTACTTGAGCAAACAGATGAATTTGTATAATCTATGTTATAACATTGCATATCTAATATTTGAATTGAAGTGCTTGAAGAATTAGTTCCAAATCTACTTTGAGTATTAATATTACATGAAACATTTGCAGCATAACCAAAATTGGAATTGTTTAAAACATCCGAATAAGTATCAAATTGTCCTGAGAAATTTTTTGTTTTAATTAAAGAATTATTTACATACCAATTCATAGTAATATTTGAATCAGTATAAACTTCAATTTCTGAACTACAATTTAAGTCATCATATTCTTTATTAGTTGGACTTGTGATAAGATGCGTATTTATTTGTGGAGCCGGATAGTCATTTGTAAAAGTTCTTATCTCAGACACAGCACAATTAGAACTATAGTCACAAGCATCAAATTTCCATTGGAAAGTTCCTTTTGGAACAGAATTCTCTACAAAAACAGAATCACGAGATGTAATATTAAAAGTTGTTCCACGCCAAGATAAACCTTCACTATATATGTTATGATAAATGGATGAATTTTTGACATGACCTGAGATGTCTGAAACTGAAGCATTAAAATACCATCCATTATTTTTAACTAATACTGTATTGTTTTCAGGTATTAAGAGTTTTATTACAGGAGGAATTAGATCTAATTTTTCTATTGATGAAGAAGAATTACTTGTTCCGAATCTACTTGTTGCTGTAATGTTACATAAAATGTTTGTTCCAAAAGCATAAGATGATATATTTAAAGTATCGAAATACAATCCATACATTCCTGAACGTGTTGTTGATTTAACTAATGAATTATTTACATGCCAGTCAAATGTAAAATTTGAATTTGTATAAACGGATGTATTAATACTACAATTTACTTCTGTAAAATAATCTGAAGTTCTTTCTAATGTTTGAGAGTTAATTTGTGGAGCTTCATAATCTCTTATGAAAGTTCTATTCTCTGAAATAACACAATTTGAAGAATTATCACAAGCTTGACAAGCCCAAGTATAAATTCCTTGAGAAACGTTAAAGAAATATAAATTTGCTACTTTATAACTATCAGTTGTCCAGATTATTCTTCTAAGCATAAACTCAGTAGTGAAATCACAAAATAATGAAACTTTTCTTAATGCCACATTATCTGAAGCAGTACAATCACTAGAGAAAAAACTATCTGTTTGAACTGTATTGTTAGGAAGTTCTATTGAAATAATTACTGGGTATTCTAAATCATCTATAATAATACTTGAATCAGAATTACTTGTTCCAAATCTACTTGTTCCTGAAATATTACATGAAACATTTGAACCAACATTGTAAGAATTAATATCTAGAACATCTGAATAAGTTCCAGCTTTTCCTGAAAAGTCTGTTGATCTTACTAAAGTATTATCTACATACCAATCAAATGTAAAATTTGAATCTGAAAATACAGAAACAGTAGAACTACAAGTTATGTTTTCATTTTCACTTTGTTGTAAAGTTTGAGATGAAATAACAGGAGCAGGATAGTCATTAGTAAAATATCTTATTCCTGAATAAGCCCAATTTCCATATTGGTCTCTAGCACCACATCTCCATTGAAAAGTTCCTTTTGGAGTGTTCATAATATTATTAATAGATAATTGTGGGTTGTTTGGGAACCAAAATAATGTTGATCTTAAAATTAAATTTCCTTGAGTACTATCATAAAAAGTTGCTCTGTCTGGCCAGGAATGTTCATCTGAAACAGTACAATTAAATTGCCACCAATTTTTTGAACCAATTGTGTTATTAGCAGGACCATTTAATACCACTATTGGAGGAACTACATCATTAATGATAATGGTTCTATTTTCAGTAAAAGAACAGTTTGTAGAACTACAAACTTCATATTTCCAAACTTTTGTTCCTAAAACAAATGATTTTGTATAACTTGCAGTTGTTCCTGATATTGATGCAGAATAAGTATCCCAACCTACACTATTATTAATATACAGTGTTGCACTTACTAAATCGTTAGAATCTACTGTAAAGGTTACACTATCCCCATAACCAAATACTGATCCATCATCAGGAGATAAAGTATTAATAATTACTTCTTGAGTTGTTATTTCTGAAATTGTTTCATTGTTATTTGCAAATACTGTTAATGCTAATATTATAATCAATATTGGAATTAATAATTTCTTCATTTAATACCCTCGGAATACTAATAATAACATAATTTTATTTATAAAGGTTAGGCATATTTTTATTATTTTCTCAAAAGTGTTGTTTTATATTGGACAACTCAATTTAATATTGCATATCAATCTATTAAAATAAAATGGAACGAGAAATAGAAATAAAATATGACTTAGAAGGTCAAAGTAGTGAGTTAGAACAAAATATTGAATTATTAATTGAAAAAAACTATAAAATACTTTCAAAAAGAGATATTGAAAGAAAAATTGAATATTATGATACAAGAGATTTCAAATTATATCATAAGGGAGATACACTAAGAAGAGTTTCTGGATTCGAGAACGGAATGTGTGAATATAGATATGATTTCAAAAAAGGAAGTATTGAAAAAAGATTAGAACAATCATTTTGGTGTAATAAAATATTATGTGGGGCATATATCATTTCTCACTTCTACTTAAATGATTATGTCGAGAATATTATAGAAATAGCTACAGTAGATACAAAACATCACAAATTCGATTTTACTGATGGAAAAAGTATTGTAGAAGGAACTTTTGATCATTATTTTTGCACAAATGGTAAAGAAATAAAAGAAGTTGAATTTGAATTGAAAAAAGGTGATGAAAGTATATTAGAAGAAATTCATAATAAAATTTATGAAAGTTTTAAACTAGAAAAATCTAATAAACAAAAATATTCTAGAATTGTTAGGACACTTTATTCGAAATTGTTGTCTTAATTTAGACAACACAAATTAATATATTCTTATGTTTTTACTCTATTAAGGAGGAAGATAAAATGAATACACAAAAAGAAATCAAAGAAGTAGTAAGACAACTAGGAATAAGTTTCCCAAAATGGAGCCAAGATAAAAAACACTGGATGGCTAAACAAATGTTGGGATTGGTACAAAGTAGATAAGAAAATAAAATTACTTCTCAGAGTGAGACCACATGAAATCAAAATATGATTTCAAAGACTGAGCAGCATCTTTGTTTTCAATGATTACTGCTTCTGGCGTGTCTGTCCAGATAATAATTGCAATTTTATCACCATATATATTTACAGCAACATTACTTTTTACTGATTTGTCAACGAATCTATATGTTGTTCCTTTAGAATATGAAACTCCCCTTTTTCTTGTTAAAACTTGAGTTTTCATTTTATTTAAGTTTTGTTCTCTAACAAATTGTTTACAAAAAACTGGCATGTTTCTGCTAAATAATCCATCATCACCAAAAACAACATTGTCTTTTCCAGTCCTTAGAATATCTTTGAAAACTGCCTTAACTCCTTTTGTACCTTTAAACATTCTAACTTGCCCTTCGACTTTGTTAGCTTTATGTCTTTTCTTTAATTCAGGAAGAACTTCAGTAATTAATTGTTCTTGTTCTTTAATATATTCAACTAATCTATCTGGACCAGTTGCTTGGAAGTGTTTTACATTTCCAATATTTGAATAACTGATTAATCCTTTAGTAACTAAAGAATTTATAGCACCATAACTTGATGAACGCTGAATACCAGCACCTTTTGCTATTTTACCAGCTTTTGACAAACCATGATCTACTAAATATAAGTATACTTTAGCTTCATTAGAACTTAAACCTACTCTTTCTAATCTTTCTTTAATATCCATTTTTAGATTAAAGATTAATTAGTATATAAATATTGTTGTCTTACGTTGGACAACTATAATTGATATAGTACTTTGCTTTACTTATACTGGTCAAAGAGACCAGGGGTGTAAAAATGAATATGTTAGCTACAAACAACAAAACTTTGGATTATAAGTTTGAAGATTATATGAAACAACTTAGACCTGAAATAAAAGATTTGGTAATGAAAATTAAACTTTCAACCATGCCTGGAATGAAATCAGAATACATGGCACAAATTGGAGACTTGTACTTAGAAGCATCTCAAGATACAGGCATTCAAAGATTTAGAGAAAAAGCAAAGAACTGCTACCTAGCATCAAGAAGATTCGTATACAATTTAATTTAAATAATAATAGGGGGTAAAATGGACTGGGATAAATTAAACAAAAATTATCTAAGTCAAAATAGAGACCTAATGAACTTACAAGGAAAAATCATTGAAGAAAATACTGATTGGCAAGAATGGATGGAACCAAACTCAAAAGGTAGATACGAAATAACAAGTTTAAATTTCATCAAAAATCCATCTAAGCTAGAAGATTACTTAATGGAAATCGCTCAGAGAGAACTAATCTTAAAAATAGAAGATTCCTACGGAAATAAAGATACTCAAGGAGATGAAGATGGAGATGCAGTACTAATGCCAGCACTTTACGAAGTAATAAATAATGAAAAAAAACTAATTGAAAGAAAAATAAGAGAAGGCACAGGAATTAATAATTGGTACAGAAAAGAAATTTGCATCTTCTGCATAAGAAACCTAGACCTGAGAAATAGAGATAAAGCTCCAATCATAAAAAATTTACAAGTACTAGTGGAGTACGAAGATGAACAACCTAAATACTTCAACGTATTCGAAAAACACGACAGAATTTGGAACATAAAATAAAGACACCAAAGTATAGAAGAAATACTAGAAAAAATAGCTAATTTGGGGGTAAAATGTTAGAAAACCATATTGATATATTGAGAGAGAGATGTTTCGGAGTCAAAAAATGAAAGCTTTTTTTGATAAATTCTCAAATTTAAGTATTGATGATACTCAAATTAAAATTATTGAAGGAGAATTGTTATATCATTCCTTAAAAAGAAAAATTAAAAAGAACTCAGGGGGAATTAAAATGAATACTGATTATCATCAACAATTCCCTAAATTAGAAAAACTAATTTATTTATTTTATGATTGTTGTAAAGCTCATGAAGAAGAAATTTTTACTGATGAGCAATTTATTGATTTATTTAACATCAATAAAGGAGAACAATACTTAATTAAATTTTTCGAACCAAAAGAGATAAATAAAGCATATTTCATAACAGAACATTTGAAAGAATATGATGAAGAGCATTGGGATGATCATAGTTTTAGATTTGAAGTATATTTTACAAATAATCATCATTATGGTGGAAAATTTTCTCTCGAAAGTTATGTTGAAATAGGAATTTCAGGCACAATTTAAAAAAAAGAATTCAATCCAGTTTGAGTTTTTTTCTCATTACTTTTGTTTATTTTTTCTAATGAAGAATCTACACGTTCTTCAGAAAATTCATATTCTTCCATTAATAATTTTTTAACTTCTTCAGGATCTGATTTTTCCCAAATTAAATTATAATCATCAGTCACAGGAAGGTTTATGAAAATATCATAAATGTCTTTCCATGAAAAATCAAATTGTTC
>JAHWHN010000133.1 GCA_019323235.1 Candidatus Woesearchaeota archaeon
AGAATAGATGATCATAAACAGATTCTTTCTTATATAGATGGAGGAAGAGATTTAGACTTAGATATGACTTCTCAAGAAAAATCTCATCTGAAGGATGTTAGGAATGTATGTACTTATGGGAAATTATTAACCATTTTCTTATTAATTTTAACTATTACTTTGTTAATAAAAAATAAAACAAAAAACAAAACATCAATTAACAAGATAATAAAATCTTTACTAATTCCTTCTTCTATAACTTTAATTTTATTTGTCATAATATTTACTTTTCAAAAAACCTCTTTTATAATATTTCATAAAATTTTCTTCTTAAATCAAAATTGGCAATTTCCTTATGATTCATTCTTAATAACATTATATCCAGAACAATACTTCTTTGAAATCTTCTTAATTATATTAATCAGATTTTATTTTTTTATTTTTTTAATCATATTTCTTTCAAAACTAATTTTTAATCAGAAACCCACTAAAATTACAAAAAAATAACAATATTTATATACTTCAAACACCAAAATTGAGTATTAAACTCATGAGGTGAAACCAATGGTTGTTGAAGAAAGAAGATTCATCCCGCATTTAATCCAGAGGATGATTGAAAGAAATGATGTTAAAAAGGTTGATAAAGAAAGTAAGGAAGAAAAAAACCTTTTAGACGATTTAAGAAAAGCTATAGATGATCGAGACTTAGCTAAGATAAAAAAAATATTATCTAGGCTTGGAGAACTTCTAACTGAACACGCTACTTATTTATCAACATTAATTAAGTATCAAAATATTGAGATTCAAGATTATATTGATCATTTAGTTACTCTTAAATCTGAAATTTCAAAATTAGAAAGTATGGGTCTAAAAAATGATCCAGATATACAAAGACACGAAAAAATGGTGTTAGGTCATGTTGATTATTTCCATAAAAAATTAAAACATAGACAATTAATGAGTGAACATTACTTAACTACTCTTAATAAAGCAGCTTAAATCTGCTTTCTTTTTTATTTTAAATTTCTTATATTTTATTATGATTTTAGATTGTTTGAATAAAAAACCATAACCTTTATAAATGAACTCTGTTTCCTAACATATAGACGGCCATAGGGACTTGGTTCACCCGTTCTCATTTCGCACACGGAAGTTAAGAAAGTCTCCGTATTGGTGTGTACTGCATTCCGCGGGAAATCCAGTAAGCTGTCTACCTTTATTTTTTTCTAAAATTTTAATTAAATCAGAGTTACTGATTAATTTTCAACGGTTATTAAAAAATTACATTAGAATTACTTTAATTCTACTTCAACAGTCATATTCTTTTCATCAATATTTTTAATTATCTTATGACCTTTTAATTTATCTTTAATTTCTTTCCAAGTTAACTTTTTCTTAGCTTCGTTAATTTGTTTAATTATATCTTCAACAATTTGATAATTGTTGTAAATCAATTCTCCCTTTAATTTAGCTTCTTCAGCGTTATTCTCAAGTTTCTTAACAGCCTCAGTTTGCATCTTAACAATTTTCTCAACTTTACTTTTCTTGTCATTAAAAGGTTTCATGATTGTTTTCTGTTCTTCTTCTTTCAATTCTTCAGTTAACATATCAGAAATTGCTTCACTAAATGTTTCAAATTTTAGTTTATTATCAGTTTCAAAAGGAACAATTCTTTCATTAAGTAATGAAGGCTTAACATCATGTTTAATTAAAGAGCTAATCTTCTTAAACAAAGATTCCATATCTTTAACTTTCATTTCTTTGGAAATAGAATCTTTATCAAAACCTTCTAAAACAAATTCAGAATAATCTCCTCCTAAACCCAAATCAATAGCTAAAGTCTTAACTAAACTCTTATCAGACTCTCTCAACATTTCTTTGAACTTACTTAAATTAAGATTATTTAACTCATAATCTTTTATTGGTGGATTATAAATTTGACCAGTTATTATGTTCTTAAGTTGATCTTTATGTAATGAATTAATTATCTTATTACTTTCATCAGTTAAAATAGAATTACCTTTAGAAAATAATTCTACATATAAAAACATTTTTTGATCTCTGTTCTCTATTTCAAATTTAATTACTCTTTCAAAAGAAACTTGCTCAATACTTCTTATTCTTGCATTTTTAATGTGTTTTCTCAAAGACATACAAAATTGTTTAGGATTAATTGGTTGATCTCCTTTGAAATCAGTAAGAAATATAAAATTTTTATTTATATGAATTATTTTCTTACCTGTATTTGGAGAATGAATTCTGATTAAAACATTGGAACTTGGTTGAAAAATTTGGTCAACCTTACTATCTTTCAAAATTTGAAATTCTTTAACTAAGTAAAAAATATCTAGTGCTGTTAATTCCTTCATAATTATTTAAGAATAAATTAACATTATAAATGTTTCTTAAATTTGGGAAAACATTTAAACAAACCTGGACTTAAAAATTAATGACTGAAAAATTCACAAAAGAAGAATCATTAAATCAATATCTTGAATGCGAAAAACTTCTTGGAATATTATTTGAAAAAAGTAAATTTTGTTATACTGAATGTGTTTCAAAATTAATTAGCAGATATCCAACAACCCAGCCAGGCAACGTAGGATGTTGTCATAATAATTTCTACATTAGTACTGATAAAGGCACTTCATTCTTAGATAAAGAAAGAGAAAGAATTTACGGACATCTTAAAAGAAATAATGAAATAATTAATGAAATGAAAAAAATTTGTGATTATCATTCTGAAAAAGGTTGTTTGACAACTACTCACAAATCTCCAAAATGTGTTTCATTTATTTGTTCTTCATATGAAAATTATTTATTCAAAAAATACGGCATAATATATTCTTCAAATGAAATTAAGAAAACACTTCTTGAGATACTATCTGGAAAGATATCCTTAGAGGAAATTAAAACATTTCAAGATGAGCTTATAAATGATATTTCGCTTATTGAAAAAATAACTACTATAAAGTAGTCAAAAAACACAAAATTTATATATGAGTTATGCATACTTTAATTATGGTTTCACAAAAGCAAAAAGATCATATGAAAGAATACATAGCAAATGATTTTACTTCTACTGGTAAATATGTTGTTGACCTTATTGGAAAGAATGGAATTGTATTAACAAAAATTCCTCAAGATTTATTTGAAGTTCCTAAGACAATTTATATTATGACAATTGCTGATAAAAATATTGATGAAAAAATACAATTACAAAATCAAGTTCTGAAAAAGTATGATTGCTTATCTCACATATTCTATGGAAATAATAAAGATTTTCATGTAAGATTATCTGAAAGTGCTCAAAAAAGAAAAAACAAAAGTCTAAAACGTTATAGAGCACACTTAAATGAGTTATTTCATTTAAGAGATTTAGAAAAGCGAGTTTTAAACCTTCAGTCATTAGATAGTTTAACTTATTATATGCCTGAAACAGATGCTTTACAAGAAAAATTAGTAAGATATGATGCTAAAAATGTAATCTTAGATTACTCTCACATTACTCCTGATGACAGAGCTTATAATTTTGTTGAAGAATGTGTTTCTGATGATTATAAATTATTTCGAAAACCTATTGATACTATGAAAGGACCTGGTTTCATTCATAAATCAGGAAATAGGGTGGTGTGTGCGGTTCCTAGTAATCTTTAATTATTTTCTAAAATTTAAAATCATCATCTGAATTAGATGAAGAGCTTGTGTCATTGTCATAACCATCAGAACTTTCATGAACAATATTTGGTGTAATTCTATCAATCATTTCAAAGAAATAATAAAACACTGGTGCAAATACCAATACTGTTAAAAAATATTTAAAAGTTAAATCTACAACACCATAAACAATTGGTGTAAAGACTAATAATACATAACTAGTTTCTCTGACTCTTCCAATAAAATGAACGAATTCCTTACCTTTAATACCTTCTATTATAATAAATAAACCATATCCAATTATAAAAATACACAAGAAAATCTTTAAAATCAAACTTCCTGAGAATCCTAAAGTCTTATCAGCAATCAAATTAACAATTAATCTAATCCAATCAATTCCTACCCACAATAATACTGCTCCATTCGTAATGGCATTACCCATGGATGTTTTATCCTTTTCTTGAAAATAATCTGTGAAAATGAAGTTAATCCATATAGGAACTAGAATCCAAAGCATATTCAGATCTCTAAATGGGAATAAGAAGAATATTCCCAGCCAGTACCATAAATTTGTGAATAGAAAAACTATTAAAATCCAGATAAAACCAAATAATGCACCATACCAACTCATATTTTGTTTATAAATTTACTATTATAAATACTTTACTCCTTCATTGTTTACCACTATGGAGTGATGAAAAAAGCGAAAAATTTATAAGTAGTCTTTTCTTTCTAAAGTTAATAAATCTAAATGGAGGTAATAATGGAACAAAATAATATAACAAATTTTTATGCGAAAGCAATTAAAGCAAGAGCAGAAGAGGGAAAAATTGTCAGCCCTTCAACTTTAGAAATACTAAAAAGACAAATCTCTTTGGTGGAAGCAGGATATTCAGTAATGAGTAATTTTTATGAATCAGATATTGTAAATGTACCTAATAAATTAAGAGTAATTCAAGAATTAGCAGTAATTCAAGGTTATTCTCCAAAAATTGAAATGTCTCAAGTAGTAGCAAGTGATTTTACAGTACAACTTAATCAATATAGTGTATTTGCAAAAAAAAGTGATGATGAAATTGAAGTTGGAAGTGAACAAGATTCAGAAGGTTTAATTAAATTACTAAACTAATCTAAGTAAGGATTTGATAGAGGTGTTTAAATGGTTGATTTTCAAGAAAGATTTAGGGAGATTAAGAGCTTAGCGAAAGCAACAAGTTCATTATCGGGAAATGGTGGTGACTCTTTATTTGAAGAATCAATTCTGATGATTAGATTTTCTAATGTTATAAAGATGGTTCAAGAATCTTCTAGTCCTGAAAACCCTGAGTTTTTAAAGTCATATTTGGATGTAAATGAAGTAGAATTAAGAAAAATTGGATTTGTAATTCCAGAAATATGTGTGAGAGATCAGGATGTTCCTGGCTTATGTTCGCCTTTATACTCAGGAGTTATTTTTATTGGAAAGGAAGTAGAAAATTTTAAAAAAACACAATCCTACAAAGCGAGTAATATAAATTTTGGAGTTTTGAAAGGAAATCCTATGAATTTTGAAAATAATGAAGGTTCTTTTTCAATTGAAGATTATGTTAAAGGAGTATTGATTCATGAAACAGCTCATGATTATTTTCATAGATATTTTCTAAAGGAAATTGCTCTTGATAAGAGAGTTACTAAATCTATTCAATTAACTTCTGCAAATGAAGCATTAGCATATTTTTTGCAACAAGAGTTAACAGGAAAAAGAACTTTAATGGATGAAACTATTGATGACTATTCTTTCAAAAAAAATACGGAAAATCAAGGTGTTGAAAAAGATACGTTTTACAAAGTTTTTAATTACTTAACTGAAGAAAGTAGAAGTAAAGGAATAGAAAAAGTAATAATTGATCTTAAAGAAACTTTAATTGAAGGGATGTTTTCAAAAGATAAAACTCCTTTTCCAAGTTTTAAATCTTATGCTTTACAGAACCCGGAATTCATGATGGCTGCAAGATCATATTTAATTGGAGAACCAAAAAAGACTAATCTTTCGGTTTAATACCATTCTTCAGTAGTTACAAAACGAAACATTTAAATACTAGCTATGCTATACTATATGTAAGAGGTGTAAATCAAAATGACAACTACTGATAAATCATGGATAAAGGAACAAAGACTTAAGGTACTTAAGCAATTAGCAACTGTAGGTTTAGCTGGGGCTGTTTTAATTGGTGGTACTTATGCATGTAGAAGAGATTCTGCTCTTGAAGATAGATTAGTTAAACTTGAACAGAATCAAAATAATAACAATAATAATTACAATAATAATAATTCCTATGTGGGTGGTAATGAAGTTAAATCTGAACAATATACTCTGCAAGATTTAGCAAAAGAAAGAGGAGTATTATTATCTCATTTAAGAAATTTAGAATCTTACCATAATGCTGTTCAAAATAATTATGAATCTGCTAAAAACCAAGAAAAAGCAAGAATGGTTGAACAATTCTTTAAATTGGGTAGTTATGCAATAAAAACTGTTGCAAAGAAAGAAGATTTAGAAGCAAGAGGTAGATCTAATAGAGAAATTGATGCAGCTGTATATAGAGATATTGCAAGAAACTCTGGTAACTTATCAAGATCTGCATATAGAATTTTTTTAAGTGGTGGAAATATTAGAGAATATAATATTAACATAAATCAAATCGCAAATACTTCATTAGCAAGTGTTAAAGAAGATATTGCATATTGGGAAAAAGTTGATCCAAACACTTCCATATCACAAAACGATTTAGAAAATTATAGATTAAGGATGATCAGTGATTCTGCAGAAAATGGTTTAACTTATGGATCTAAAGGAAGTTATAGTTCTGGTAGACAAAAAGTTTCTAGATTAAGAGGAAGAAGATAATTCTTCTTTTTTTATTTTTTAATATTTTATGTTCTGACTTGATTGATTAATGAATCAATGTCTGAAATCATTTCATCAGCTTTATGATTTATTATTTGATCTTTAAGTTTTGTTTTATCAATTAATGGTTTTGTATCATCATTTGTCTTAATTCTTAAATCATAAAAGTCTCTCATTTTTTCCATATATTCTGGGACTATTTTTTTCATAATTTTATTAATATCATTTTCAACAATATTTTTGATTTCTGACTGAATAATTCTTATATTTTTAAGAGGCACGTGATGTGTTGCTGGATAACCCATTTTAAATG
>JAHWHN010000134.1 GCA_019323235.1 Candidatus Woesearchaeota archaeon
GATAAAACTTTCAATTTAACTAATGGACAGTGGAATTGATACCAATTATTGCAAACACTCTGAAGTTTAATTTTAATAGTACAATAAAATAGAATACTTTTTAAGTTATACTATCTTATTATTTCAAAATGAAACTATCTTCATATCTAAAGATATCTGTAGTAATGTTAGTAATTACTTTGTGTTTTATTTTTGCTGACACAGTAATAAAATTTATTTTGTCTCAATTAAATGTGCAAATTATTACAAAGACTCCCTCAGATGGATTCATTTTATATTTTCAAATAGCACTACTTATGGCAACAATAGTCCTTTTTCCTTTAATAACTCATCAATTAATAAATTATGTAAGACCTGCCTTGTATGATCATGAAAAAGTAACACTTAATAAGTTTATGAGAATAAGTTATTTAATTTCATTTCTTTTTATATTAGGAGTTGCTTTTGGATATTATATGCTTTTTTATATTATAATTCCATTCTTGTCTTCATTCAACACAGGCATAGGAATTACAAATATTTGGAATGCAAACGAGACTATTATTTTTGTATTATCTATTATGTTTTATACTGGACTTACTTTTCAAACTCCTGTAATAATCTATTACATGTTAAAATGGGAACTAATAGATATTAAAAATATACCATTAATTAGAAAGTCTATAATTATCGTAGCATTGATAGTTGGAGCTGTAATAACTCCACCAGATATTTTAAGTCAAGTTATATTTGGACTACCAATATGGATTTTGTTTGAAATAAGTGTATTCTATTGGAGACTAAAGAATGGTTGGAAAAAATAATACCAAATTTACATGAAAATATTTATATAGTTCATTTCTTATAATGTGCTTGAGGTGATAATATGTCAGTGATTGTTAAAGCAAAAATTAAAGAAATTGCAGAAAATTTCAATATTGCAAGTGATTTCTCAGATGCATTAGATAAAAAAGTAAGAGCTATTATTAAAGAGGCTGCAGAAAGAGCAGAAGCTAATGGTCGAAGAACAGTAATGGCTAAAGATCTTTAAAAATTACAGATTTTTTAATTCTTTTTTTAAGTTATCAATTCTTTTCTTGAACTGATTTAATTTTGTTTTAGATAAATTAGATGTTTTATACTCCTTATATTTAGCCTCTAATAATTTAATATGGTCTTTAAGGTCTTGTTTTTCTTGATTCTTAACTTCCAATTCAGCTTTCTTAATATCATTTAATTCTTTTTTCTTAATTTTTAGTTCAAGAAGCTTTTCTCTTTGATCTTGTATTTTCTTTAATCTCTCATATTCTCTAGACACTTTTTTCATCCTGTCTAATTCTTTCATTGTATCAGAATGTTCTTTTCTTAATTTATGTAGAACTGCTCTAATTTCTTTAACTTTTTGAGTTTCATAGAAATTAGATTTCATTAATTCATTTTCTTTAATAAATAAATTGTCAATTAAATTGTGTAGCTTGCTAATATTATTTTCATTAGAAGTCTTTCCAATTGCATCAATATGTTTTCTTAATTGCTTTCTAGCTTCATCTCTCTCTTTCATTCTATTCATGATGAAGCCAACATTATGGAGAAGTACTTTGGCTTTTGCTACACTTTCTGGATTCATCTTGGCATAGGTGGAGGAATATCTCCAGGGCTAATTGGTGGAAGACCCATTGGTCTTGGTGAAGGCATTTCTGGTTCTTCATCAAAATCTGGCATACCTGACATACTTGGTTCAGAATTCGGTCTACTCATAGGTCTAGATGGCATTCCATAAGGAACTACTTTAGCACCAGACCTTGACTCGTCTAATTTTTTAACAATATCTGCCAATGCCAACATACCTTCAGCAATATCTTTATTTTGAGATTCTAATCTATCCAATTTTGCAATAATTGGACTAATCCTTTCTTCAAAACTAAGTTTACTAGTAGTATCTTGCTCAATATCTGTTGCAGCAACTTCAAAAATTTTAAATAAACCTTCTAAACTATTAGCTAATCTTTCTAATGATCTAGCAACAACAAAAGATGGTGCATAATGCTTTTCCTTCTTAAGTTCAGAAATTTCATCCTTTAATCTTTTAATCTCATCTAAAGGCATAAGTTCGTAATTATCTTGATCCATTTTTTTAATCCCTCTATACAAAATCTGGCATTTAACTATATAAATGTATCGTTTATAAACTAGATTTTTCATAATCTTTATAAGTATTTATTCAATACCAAATTGACAAGTAAGAGAAAACTTGCTTCAATTTCTGAAGTCCAATCTCTCTATGGAGGAAAGGATGTACAAATTAGATAAAATAGTATATAAGAGAGTAGAGTATGGAACAACAAAGAATGGAATCCCAAGATATGAAAGTTTAGATGGGGATTCTTGGTCTGAATCTGGTGTTGAAAGAGGAATTATTCCAAGTAAAAATGATTTTTCTGAAATAAATTATTTTTTTTCTGTTGGTAAAATTGAATTTTGTGACTTAGTAACAAAAGATGAATTTTGGGAAAAACAACTTGAAACATTCAAGAAAGATGGATACTTTCATTTAGCAAGATATCAACCATACTTGTACCAACAAACAGAGGTAGATATAGTCAATATTAGCCTAAATAAATTATATGAAGGAGATTTATCAAAAGTTAATCTATCTAATACTAGTAATCTTGAACTTAAAATTTGTAGAAGAGCACTAGATTTAGAGTTTGATGAATCTGAATTTGATAAGTTTAATTTTTCAATGTTAGGTATGGAAGTGAAAAAATATTCAAGTGAAGAAGAAGCTTTAGCTTTGCTTGAAGAAATACGTCCTAAATATTTGACTAAGCATAAAACTTTGTCTGAGAATGACTATGCTATTTTAAGAAGCCTAATTTAGGCTTCTTTTTTCTTTTTTACATATGGAAAAACTTTATTAATAAATTAAATTGATTTCAAAATATGAGAGTTAAAAAAATAAATTTGCCTAAAATTTTTAAGATTGACCCAATCTATTTTCATCCTTTAGCAAGAATACCTTATTTAAATAGATTAAAAGTGGCTTTAATGTTGAGTGGAAACATAAAAAACAAAGAAATTTTAGATGCTGGTTTTGGCTATGGGCAATTGATGTATGTATTA
>JAHWHN010000019.1 GCA_019323235.1 Candidatus Woesearchaeota archaeon
ATCATCTAATATGCGGTTTAATGTCTTACTCAAAGTATCTTTTAATATTTCATTCAACCATATCAACCGAACAGATTTTTTATTAGCTTTTTCATCAAAATTAAGCACAACATTTTGTAATGATATATTTAATTTACGATACAATTTTCCATAGTGGTAATTTGAAAGTGCTGTTCTAAATCCAACCATACTTTCAAACCACTCATCTAATGTTTTTTGCTCTAATGCAATAGCAGAATTTTGCCCTAAAGTATCACACATTTGATACAACCCTGATAAAGTCATTTCATATTTTGTTTCGCTCATTTCAAACCTTCTTGTTTTGATTTCCTAGTATGAGTGTATTATACACATATCTAAATATAATGTCAAATCGGGACAACTTGCCATATACTAAAAAGTCAATAATAAAACTAGCAACCTCGTTGATTTCTTTAAAGAATTTCTTACTTGGTTCTGAATTGCCAACACAATAATAGACAACAAATAAATCATCTTTTTTTGAATAAAATACTTGTCGTAAATCGTAAGATTCTTCTCCAATAAATAACAATGAAAAGCCATGCAAATCATCTTTAATAAAATTTGTGCATTTTAAATCCACATTTAATTGGCGATTCTCCAAAAGTTCATTGATCGCCTTGTTTAATTCTATCGATTCGATTAAATCTTTTGAAAAAATTATTGGCATTAAAAATCCCTTCAATTAACAACATTCTTTAGGCTTTGTAACAACTAGATTACTTCCGTAGGAAGTTAGAACTTTCTCATAAGTTAATTCAATGTCATATTTAGAACAATGCAAATTAAACATTGTTTGTGGTTTAAAATGCGAACATTCGTTGCACTTGTGTTTGTCTGTATCACCTTTCATTGTTAATAACCTCAATTTGATTTTCGTTTGTAATTCTAATCACAACCTCAAGCAATAAGCCAAAAGAATCTAAAACAACATTGCCTATATCTTCGCTATCACTTGATAATTTTCCTACCAAAGCACCTTCACGCCCAACGAAAATTGCGTATCTTTCGTCGATTTCACAAATATGCCTTGTAATTCTTGCTCGTGGTAATAAGTTACTCATTTTATCCATTTCGCTTTTCCTTTTAGAATAATATGCGGATATTGTTGCAATGAGCGATATTGTTGTTACAAATCCACATATACCAATAATTAAATATTCAATGCTCATAATGAATAATAATAATTCATACTCAATTTAACCCGATGTTCTTTTACAACACCAATTTCAACAAGTTTTTTTAATGCAATTTCTACATCCTCTTGTGTAAACTTGCAATTTTCAGATAATTCTGATTTAAACTTTAGAAATTCAGAATTATCAAACTCTTTACTAAAAAGTATTTTGCCTTTCCAATCAGTGCAAACTTTGGCATTACAAACCGAACTTATATCTGTTTTAATGCAATATGACAAATGCCATTTCCCATCTTTTAGATACTCAACAATCATTTCATTAATGTTCATAATGTTCATTTTTCTCCCTCTTAATAAGTTCGTTGTTATCAATCATGGTTTCATTTAACCTTTCTAGTTTTGAATTTAAAAAATAAATCCTATCTCTAATGAAAGAAATCCTACTTTTAGTTTTGCAAAACTTATTAGTTCCTAACATAACAACAGAGCTTTTTAAATTATCCACTAATAATTTTAACTCGTCAGCTAAAGCATTAATTTTTTCAACAATCTCAAAAAATCTTTTCTCGTTAATGTCTTTAGCAAATAACGCTATTTCATCTAAATTAGAAGAAACAGCTTTTTCATTTTGTAAATCAAGGCACTTGCTAATAAAATCATTGTCTCCATTTCTATAAAAACATAATTCTTTAGTTTCTCTTACAAGAGGCTTGTCAACAATATACCCGCTACTATAAAAACAATAAAAATTTCTCATAATTCATTATTCCTTTTGATAATTCCTATTAACTCCACAATTTTCGTAATTTGATTATGAATAAATTTAATCTTATTCTCATTATCAGATTCCATGAGTTCGTCAATTACTCCTTCATATTCTTTAATTTTCACAATTGAAAAACCATAATTTCTGGTATCCAATATCATCTATACAACACACAATAACCCCATCAGAATTTTCGGTTATTGTCGCATTTAAAACATTTTCTCCTTGAATACAATCAAGTCGAAACCCTCTTTTTAATTCAGAAAAATTAGTCATTGTCTCTCAATTTTATTTAACC
>JAHWHN010000135.1 GCA_019323235.1 Candidatus Woesearchaeota archaeon
AGAAAATTAATTTTGTTAGAATGCCTGTTGATTCAATGATAGGTATTGATTTAACAATTAATGGACAAAAATTTGATGAAAATTTTAATGCATTAGAATTTAATGAATATTTAAAACGTTGTAAAGAATTCAAATTAGTTCCTTTTAATGGTTTTTATTTTGATGTATTAGATAGTTGGAAATATTTTGGATATACAAATGGAAAAGATTCAAAACCGAAAATATTAGATAAGATGTTAATTGAAGCTGACAAAAAATATGTAGAACAAAATAAAGAAAAACTCACACTTGTAATGGAAAATGACGCAAATAAAATATTAAATTATTTAATAGAAAAAGGAAAATAAAAATGAGTGATATTGATAGATATAAATCACAAATAGTTGATGCAATTAAAGGTAACTTACCTGACACTGGACCAGCTCCAGAAAAAAATATGTCCGCTTTAATAAGTAATAGGGAATATGATAAAAATTTAACTGCATGCGGAAAACGTGTTGCACTTTCAAAGCACGAAAGACTACATGAACGTATTGTTGGAGATATTATTGTACCTACATCTGAAGAAGTTGGAAAAAATTTGAATAAAGCAACTATATTAAGTTTAGGAAAAGATGCTGAAAAATATAACCTTAAAAAAGGTGATATTGTTCTTTACGATCACTTTAGCGTTTACTATGACCATCACCCAAATGTAGTAACAGACGTTGTAAATATAATTTGCAAATATGATGGTGATAAACCTATCCCTGTTGGTAATTATGTTCATGTTAAAACAACTGACATTATGCTAGATAAAGAACCAGAAGGAATTATTCTTCTTGAAGACAGTAAGTTAAAGTGTGTTTTTGAAGTAGTTACAATAGGAACAGGCGTTGAAGATTATAAATTTGATGTCAAACCAGGCGATAAAATTCTTATTGGTGGAGACCCAATGAGAGATGTAAATATTATTTTAGATGGACAAAAAACATTATTTGTTGATGTAAGAAATATAGAGGCATTTGTAATTGATTAATCATTATACAGTAATGTACAAACATAAAGAAGGCGCAGTAATGCCATTAGGTTGGTATGCATATAAGCGCTACTCTACAAGAAATAGAGCTGTTAAACAGATGGAAAAGTTAAAAAAATCTCGTTTAACATCTCTAGCAAAAACTTTTAATTTAACCGAAAAACAAGCCGAGACATTACAGTTTACAGTTTGGGGAACTAGAAATAATTTATTATGAGTAAAAAAGTTAAGGGTAAATTACGACTTAATGGTTTGGATAAAGAACTTGAGCTTAAAGTTGTTGCTGCTGTTAATTTATCAGAAACAGATAATGAATTTATTTACATGGAAAAGTTAAAAAGTGGCGATTGGAGATTATGTTATACAAGTACCACAATTGAAGATATAAGTAAATTAAAAAATATAGAAATAATTAGAGAGGATTAAAATGGATAAAATATTAGAAAAAATATTATGTAACCTTCGAATGGAATTTGATAATCAAATTATTGCACCACATAGTAATATAAGCGATGAAGATTATAAAATAATAAAACAAGAGATAGAGAAAAACAAAACCTTTGTTGAGAAAATAGCTATTGAACTTTATAAGAAATTACCGAAAGGTATTAAAATTATACCTATGGATGCACCTGTAGATTGGACAGATAGAGAAATGAGAAAGGGTCCAATCATTGAAGCTAAGTCGTGGGAGTTTGAATATAAAATAGATTTAAAAACGTTGGAAAACATGAATGAGGATGCAGCACTAAGATTAATTACTCGACGTTTGAGTAAAGAATTAAATAAGATCGTTTCAGATATGAAAGTTTTTAGACCTTATATGTTGGTTCAAATAATGAGAGCAATTCCAATGGAAGAAGTTGAAAAGTGGGAAAAAGATAAAACCCATCAATGCAAACTTATTATGGGATTCAGAACAAGATTTGGTATGTAATGTTAGCAATACCTATTAAAAATAAACAACACATAACAATAATAAGAGCCATAATGTTAGGAGTTATTATTGGTTTTGTTGCTGGATATTTTTATACAAGGTCAGTAGTTAAGATACTTATTAGTGAAAATTTAAAACAAGAACAAAAAATAGAAGAATTGGAGGATTTATTACATGAAGAATGGTTTAAAGGAAATGAGTAAAAAACAACTTATAGAGTTGAAAAAACAGCAAGAAGAAAGTACAGTATTAAGTAAAGAAGATAAGCAAAAAAGAATCGAATTAATTGATGCTTATATTAAGAGGAGCAAATAATGTACACAATACGTAAACAGTTTAAGTTTGAAATGAGTCATCAACTTGTTGAAGCATATAGTTGTGCTTGTAGTGATGCAATTCATGGACATAGTTATATCATGGAATTATTTCTTACTGATGATAAACTTGACCATACAGGAATGTTAATGGACTTTGGAGAAGTTAAAGCAAAGATAAATGAATATGTAGATGGTTGGGACCATTGTCTTGTAATGAGTAATGAGTTTCCACATGAATATTTAGAAATGCTTCAACTCTATAATAAGAAAATGAAAGTTGTTCCTTACAATCCTACAGCTGAAGAAATGGCTCGTGATATGTATTATCATATCAAGAAAATCATACCATCAGTGAGTAAAGTAAGATTACATGAAACAACAACTGGATGGGCAGAGTATTATGAATAAGTTTAAAGTCAATGAAATGTTTCCAGCAATTCAAGGAGAAGGGAAGACAATAGGAAATCCTGTTGTCTTTATTCGTTTTTATGGTTGTAACCTACATTGCCCTTGGTGTGATAGTTTATATGCTATTGAAGGAAAAGAATACACTGAGATGACAGTTGATGATATTTTATTAGAAGTATACAAGTATCCACAAATCAAAAAAGTTGTATTAACTGGTGGTGAACCAATGGTTCAGTTAAAGAATGATTTGGGTAGAGAACTATTAACAGAACTTGAAAGAGAACATGAAATTGAAATTGAAACAAATGGTATTTTATTAACAGAAAAAATGATAGAAAACAAATACCAATTTAATGTATCTCCAAAATTTTATTCAGGTAATAATTATGATTGGCGCAAGAACTACTTCCCCAAGAGATTAAAAGAAGTTTTCAATACAACTGATAGTTATATGAGTTCTGTTAAACTTCAATTCAAGTTTGTTTTAGAGCATGGTGAAAAAAGACAAGAATGTATCGATAACATCAATGAATTTATTAAATATTTTAATATAGATAAAAAATATGTTTATATTATGTCAGAAGGACAAACTTTTGATGAACAAAAATCAAGAATGAAAGAAGATTTAGAATTTTGTCTGCAAAATGGGTTTAATTATACACCAAGAATGCATATATTAGTATATAATGACAAACGAGGAGTGTAATGTATAGGAATGTAAGTTATAATGTAAATACAAATGATAGCTGGACTGGTGAGATTACTATTTCGACATGGGATGAAAATGGTAAACGTATTCAATATACAACAACTCATCAGTCTTACTTGTATCATGCTGATAATCGAGGACAAGCTAAAAGTTGGTTTGGTGATCCTATTAAACTTAAAAGGTTTGATAGTGTTCCTGCACGTTATAGGTGGTTAAAAGATAACCCAAATATTCCTGTATTTGAATGTCTTAGTCCTGTTAATGAATTCTTAATCAATAACTTCTTAGGACAAAATCAAGACATTGAAGAGTTTACAAAATATCCACTTCGTATTGGATACTTCGATATTGAAGTTGCAGTAGAAAATGAATTTCCGGCTCCATCAGAAGCAAAATATCCTATTAATTTAATTACGCTTTATGATAATTTTGAAGAAAAATATTATATATGGTCTTTAGAAAAAATTGATTGGGAAGATGATGGAGATGAAGTTGAAATAAGAACCTTTAAAAGTGAAACTAATTTAATAACAGATTTTATTAAAACACTTGTTAAAATGGATTTTGATATCTTAACAGGTTGGAACACGTTTGCATTTGATATGCCTTATATTATTAATAGAGCAACACAATTAATTGATGTAGACTTAGTTAATAAACTTTCTCCAATTGGAAAAATCAAAGCTAAAACATTTCAATTTAGACCTGATGGAAATTTCTATAATGGTTACAAAATTGAAGGTTTAAGTCAAATTGACTATATGCTCATTTATAAAAAATATACAATTATGACTGAGGGTAAAAAACCATCTTATAGTTTAGAGAATGTTTGTCAAGATGAACTAGGTCATGGTAAAATTGAATTTGATGGTAACTTTAGACAACTATACAAAAGTAATTTTAATCTATTTGCAAAGTATAATAAAAAAGACGTTAAACTAATTGTTGAATTAGAAAGACATAGACAGTTCTTACAACTTACAAGATTACTTTGTAATTATAGTTTGTTAGAGTATGAAGGGATATATCATGCTCTTGGAACCGTTGTTAATAACTTGGTACAATATAGCAGAAAAGTTAAAACACATATACCTTACAGAAGAACAGATGAATCAGTTGAAAAGGGAAGCTATCAAGGTGCATTTGTTTATCCTACAAAGATGGGTAGATATGATAAAGGTATTGCATCTTTTGACGTACAATCACTTTATCCTAATACGATGATTGCTCTTAATGTTTCACCTGAAAAGAAAGTTGGAAAAATTTTAGATGGTTATGGTGATAAAAAAATATTGAGATTAGTAAATGGTGCAACACGTGAAATAACTAATGAACAACTTAAAAAATTATTAGTTGAAAAAGATTATACTTTAAGTGCAAATAATGTTTTATTTGAATGTAAGACACAAGGCATTCTTCCATCATTCTTAGAAGAGTTTTTCAAGAAGAGAGTTGAACTTAAAAGAAAAATGAAAAAACTTGAAAGTCTTCCAGAAGAAGAAAAAACAAAAGAAATTAAACAACAAATAGAAAGATTAGATACACAACAAGTTGTATTTAAGATTATTTTAAATAGTGTTTATGGTAGCACAGGAACTCCATATAGTCCATATTTTGATCCTGACATTGCAGAAGCAATAACTTTAAGTGGTCAGAAAATTATTAAGAGTGCTATTTCGTTTATTGAGAAATTCTTTCAGGAAAAATATAATCATCCAGTTAATGATGAAAGAGTTATTATTGCTGGTGATACAGATAGTAACTATATCAACCTACATTATTTAACAAAATATGTTTTAGGTGAAGGACAAAACATTACACATAAGAATTTATCTAAAGTCAATAAAGAGATTGAACTTGTAAGAGAAAAACTTAATAAATGGTGTAAAGAAATTTCCAAGAAAATATTTTTTGCATATAAAGATGATAGAATTAAATTCGAACGTGAAATAATTTGTGATATTGCATACTTTTTTAAGAAGAAAAATTATCTCGCTCATATTCTGGATAAAGAAGGTATTAGACCTTCAAAAGAAAAAGAATTTAAATTTACAGGTATTGCATTAGTTCGTAGTACGTATCCAGCATTCGCAAAAAATATTATTAAGACGGTTTATCAAAGAAGTATTATTGAAAATTGGAACGAGTCTCAGTTTGTTCAATATATGAATGAACAATATGATAAATTTAGAGAATGTGGTCCTGAAGATATTGCAAAACATAGAGGCATTAATACAGAAGATAATAGTGAAGTATTTCTTGTAGCTGAAAAAGGAACTACAGGTGATGCAAAAGCAGCTTTATATTATAATCAATTAATTCAGAAATTAAAATTAACACATAAGTATGATTTGATTACAAAAGGTAGTCAAATAAGATTAATATATCTTAATGCAGCAAATGAATTCGGTTTAAAAGTTATGGCATTTCCTGACAAATGGCCAAAAGAGTTTGATGAATTTTTTTGCATTAACTATAAGAAGCAATTTGAAACTGTTGTATTAAAACCTTTGGAACATTTTATTACTTGTAACCATTGGAGTAAATGGGATAGTCAACAAGCAGACTTTGTTTGCGATTTAGATAGTTTATAGGAGAAAGAATGAATAAAGAACATAAATGTTGTTGCGGAGAATGGACAGGTGCAAAATGCAATTGCAATAAACCTGAAAAATATTATATGTCATGGGATGAGTATGATACATTAGTAGATTATTTAATTTCAGCTACTAATGCTAGCGATTTTAAGTACATATGCGGCATTCCACGAGG
>JAHWHN010000136.1 GCA_019323235.1 Candidatus Woesearchaeota archaeon
AAAGTATTAAAGAAGAATTAAATTCTTTAAGAAGTTTCAAGGCAAGTATTGAAAAAGTAGAAAAAGATGAAAAATTGAAAAACGTATTTTCAATGTTGACAAGTGTTTTAACAAAAGAAGAAATTGATGATTGGAAAAAGAAATCAGAAACAATTAATGATGTTGAGATATTTGAAAAAGAAATTAAATCTTTTGCTTGTGATAAGATTATAAAAGATCAAAAACCAAATAGCAATGCACAATTTAGTCGTATGGCAGTAGATTTAGATAATTCTGATGAAAAAATTGACCAAAATGAGTCAGTATGGACAAGAATTTCAAAGAGAGTGTCTAAATAAATATATAAAAAATAAAAATATTTTCTAAAAGTATAAGGAGGAAAAAAATATGAGTACAACACATGTTATTTTTAGACCAGGAAAAATGGCATCAAAACATATTGATGCATATTTAAAAAATTTCGTAGGAGTGGCTGATTTAGACAATGGTAATATGATTAGATTAACAGGACTAGAATCAGGACAAGCTGACTTATGGACAGCAGCAACACCAGGGGATGTAACAACTTATGAAACATTTATAGTTGACACACCAGTAAGAAACTTAATTGATGGATTATATGCAATTGATGTAGTAGATCCAAGAGAATTTTATGTTCCAGCAGGAAAAATTGGTAGAGCAAGAAAAGTTGTTAAAGGAGATACTTGCTATGTTGGAAATTCAGCAATTACAGGTTCACCAACAGTAGGAGAATATGCAACACCAGTAAATACTTCTCATGTATTAGCAGCAACACCTGCATCAGCATCAAAAGTATATTTCAAAATCATCGCAACAGAAAATTTCTATGTAGGAACAACAACTGTTACTGGATATAGACTTGAATGCGTAGCTGAATTTTAATTTATTTTAAAATTCATATATATGTAAAATAAAAAAAACAAAACAATACAAAAATATCGTATAAGGGGGATTTTTATATGAAAATGGAAATTTTAGATACACCAAGATTCAGAAGCTTTTCAGCAGAAGACAAAGATGTTGTAAAAGCAGGAGTTGAGCTTTACAAACATTATTTGCATAATCAAGGAAGACAAGGTTATGCAGAATTTGCAACAGGAGATTCTTATGAAACAAAGCATGAGAATTTTAATAAAGCTTTAATGTTACAAGCAGTAACAAATGCAGGACTTCCTGCAAGTAAAGCAAATGATGCAAAATCTTTTTCAAAAACAGCAGTAAGAGAAGAAGCATTTGCTCTTATTTCAGAAATGTTAGATGTTATTGTTCCTAACACAGTTTTAACTGATTTCATGAGATTAGCAGAAGTTAAAAACTTAGCATGGGGAGATAATTTAAAAATTACAGTACCAAATCCAAATTTATTCGTGGTAAATAAAGTATCTAACGGAGTTAGACAAACAGAACCACAAAGAATGTATGATTCAGATATGGTGTTAACACCAGAAACAAGAATGATTACTATTGAAGAAGATTTCTATAGAATAGTAGCAGGAAAAGTTGACTGGGGTATGTTAATAGCAAAAGTTGCTCAATCATTAGAAACTCAAATTTCTGTTGATGTTTACACAGCACTTTTCAATACATACAGTACATTAGATTCAAACTTAAAAGAAGCATCATTTACACAAGCTACATTTGTTAAGCTTGCGCAAAGAGTTGAAGCTTTAAATAGAGGAACAAAAGTATATGTAATGGGAACAAAAGCTGCTTTAGCAACAGTTATTCCATCAAATGATTACTTTAAATTCCAACTTGGAGCAGACTATAATAAATTAGGATATCTTGGAAATTTCATGGGTATTGATTTATTAGAAATACCACAAAAAATTACTCCAAGCACATTGAATTTTGCATTGGCTGATGATAAATTGTATTTCTTCTCAATGGGATTAGATAGACCAGTTAAAATTGCATTTGAAGGAGAAACCTTAATTAATCAAGTAACTGATTTTAGTGCAAATGCAGATATGACTTACAACTACACAATCGCTAAGAGATATGATGTAAAAGTTGCTACATCAGCAAGATATGGAATTATGCACCTTGGTTAATATTTAGTTATATATTTATAATGAAGGGGAGGTTCTCTCCTTCATTATAATGAATAAAAATATCTTTTAAATGTTGAAGAATAAAAGGAGGAAGTAAAAATGGGTAGAAAGAGTAAAGTTGAAATAGAAAATGAGCAATTAAAAAGTGAACTAAGTGATTTAAAAAAAATGATGGAGAAATTTTTAAGTCAAAAATCAGAATCAAGTGAAGTAGAGAATAAAGCTGAAGATAATAAGAGTGTTTTTGAAGATAATATTGTTATGAATCCTACGCAACTTATTAATATTACATCTTTATTCACAGGTGGTATGACATTAACAGGTTCGCATGGAAAACCTATAAGATTAGATAGATTTGGTGTAACAATTCCTGTTACTTTTGAAGATTTAAATCATGTTTGTTCAAATATGAGATCTTTTGCAGAAGAAGGATATTTTTTCATACATAGTGAAAAAGCCATACAATTATTATATTTACAAGAAAAATATAAAAAGATAATAAGTGCAAAAGAAATTGAAAATGTTATAACTTTGCCAATAGAAGAAATTGAAAAAACTTACAACAATGTGGCAAAAAACATAAAACAAAGTATTATTGATATTGCTGTTCAAGGAATTGTAAATAATGATCCTTTGTATTCAGACAGAAATAAAATAGATGTTTTATCTAAACTATATGGAAAAGATTTAAATATTGTTGCAAGAAATGTAAGAGAATATTCTGAAACATAAGAAGGTGATTAATAGTGGGTACACCATACGAAGATATACATGGAAGATTTGCTATGAAAACAACAGATTATAGATTAGATAAATTATTTGTTTCATCTGAATCTGCATATCAATCGTTTTTAAATGGATTTTTAACATCAGCAATATCTAAATTTAAAAAATGTACAAAAAATCTAAAATTAAGAGATGAGGATTTACAAGAATTTAGTATTACTTTAGATGATGATGAAATTGAAATATTATCTGAATTAATGGTTGTTGAGTGGGCATCAAAAGAGGTTCATAATATAATGGAAATGAAAAGACATTTAAATGATACTGATTTCAAATTGTTTTCAGAAGCACAAAACTTAAAAGAAAAAAATAATTTATTAATTACTACAAGGGAATATGTTGGAAAGCTTATTTTAGATTATGGTTATGATAATCTTGATATGTCATTATTGGAGGGATAACTTATGATTACAAAATATGGAGAAATCCCAAACAATGATTTAATCTTGTATTTTAAAAGACTTATTCCTCAGATGTATAAATTAATGCCAATGAAAGAAAACAAAAATATAACTTATGAAAAATATTTAACAAAACTTATTCGTCAATTACATGGTGGAAATAGACTTATAATTTCTAGTAATTTATTTATAGAAATTTTATTTAATTTAGAATCATTGTTTGATATTGAAGATGTTGATTTACATAATTCTCTTGTTAAAGAAAATATAACAACATGTCAAACAATTATACATAAATTGGAAAAAGAAGATGTTGGAATGGAGGGGTAATATGAGTTTAGACACATATAGAGATTTTTTAAATGCTACTGGTGTTTTTTCAGACAATCCAACCCAACACATGAAAGATGATTTGCAAACTGTTGCTAATGAGGGATTTGAAATTTCAAGTAATTATTATGTAATTAAACATATAAAAAGAATAAATTCATTAGATGATTTTACAACACCTGTAAAAACAGATATAGGTGTAAGGCTTGTAACACCATATGATATTAAACAAAAAACATTAATTAAAGATGATTTTTTTAAGGTTATTTTTAAAGATTTTAATTACGCTGTTAATCTAGGAGATGTATTTGAATTTAATAATTATAAATGGATTGTTATTAGTACATCTAATATAAAATCTATAACAAATTCTGTATTAATACAAAGATGTAATGTGACATTAAAATTTACAGAACAATCTCCTTTAACAACAAATATCTTAACAATCCCTGCTGTTGCAAATAAATATATTATTGATGATTTGAAAAATGAGCAATTTATTTTGTTACCTGACACTGAATTAGATATTATTATCCCAAATGATTTTTTGGGAAGAAAAATAAAATGGACAGATAAAGGAGGAACAAGATTTTTATTAGGATCTCCTTATCAAAATTGGAAAACTACTTCATATGATAATATCACTATGAAC
>JAHWHN010000137.1 GCA_019323235.1 Candidatus Woesearchaeota archaeon
ATATCATGTATTTTCTTTTGTTCTGTGAGCATATTATTCCTCGTTATTTTAAAAGTGTTTTTATATATGTTATTATTGATACTACATCTTTTGGACTAAACCATTTGTCTTTAATATGTAGTAAATCTGTTGATACTTTCATCTGTGAATTGGTTAATCCTGACGCTATATATTTATTTCCCTTCTTTTCCAATGTATATATATCTTTATCAGTTTCTTCAAAGCCGAGCTTTTTTAATTCATCTAATAAATTTAATTTTTTATTATCTGATTTTGTATACTTATTCCAATATTCGTTTAATAAAGTATCAAATTTACTCATTATTTTTCTCCGTTATATTCATTATTTATACTATCAAACTTATTATTAAACTCACTAACAGACATGATTTTCTTAACTCTATAATCACTTTGTTCAAGTGGAATAATGATCGGTTCAATTTTATTATTATCTATATGGTTACCTAAATCAAATACAAATTTCTCTTTATCTGCTTCTACAATGGGAAAATAATATTGATATCCTTTATAACGTCCTTCACAGCATTTTATGTCATAATCTTTTAGTTCTTTGTGGTTAGCAACATATTTAGTTGCTACACAAGCAGGTAAGTTTCCATCACTAAAATACCCGTTTATCCATTTACCAAAAGACACTCCATCTTTATATTTGTCTTTTTTAAACATGCGATAAGCTATCTCAGTGAGAGTGTCACGTGTTGATTCTGTTAGCAAATTATAAAAATCGTAATATTTCATACGATTATTTATAATAAATCTTTGATCTTCTTGAAGTTGTTTGTAATCTTGAATGAAGCTACTTTATTGTTTTTTGCAGTGATATAAGTAGTCTTTTTAAGTTCAGTTCCAGTAACTTTAATTCTGTCTATGTTTCCATCAGGTAGTTCAAAAACAACTTTTTTTCTTCCATTAGAAAATGTTAATGTTCTAGAAAATCTTGTAGAAAGATCAACGCGCTCGTCTTTGATTTTGATTTTATCTTTATAGTTATTAGTTACTTTGATAACAAATTTATTTAATGTTGCGTCTGAAACAGGAACTGCAGACATAGGGTCTGCAGATTTAACTTTTGTTTCCTTTAATTTTTTTGACTGTTTTTATTCAAACACTCTTGAAATGTTTTCACATTTTGCGTGCATCCTTCCGTAAGCAGTACAAACTTCTACACCTTTATCGTATAATTGGGTTACACGACCAATAATGGGACTATCTAAATTTGCTCCATACATGAATTTGATATAATCATCAATACATAATGTTTGTTTTTTATGATTAAACTTAACAGACTTATACTTTCTTTTCTCAAATCCTATAAAACTTTGTTTCATTTTTTACCTTCTAAAGTTAATTCTCGGTTGCATTATAACTTTAGAATACTTTGGATTTTTAAAAAGTCAACTAAATTTTTGAAAAAAACTTAGTTTTCTACATTTCCGATGGTTTCAAACTGAGAACAGTAGTCGAGTTCTGGCATCGTTATTACAGGGAATTTGCTAGATACTTTATTCTCTTTTGTCTTATTATCATAAAAAACTACAGGTATAGGTGGAGTACGACGACAGAAATGTGTTCTATCATCGAAATATTTGCAATCAAAACAGCACTTATTATCTTTATTCATATTATCTCCTTAGATATGAATTATTTATAAAATAAGTTGGCCATTTCGTGGTTGACATTCGCCTACTAATAATTCCACTTTTTTGCTTTGTTCAAGTAATTTTTTCTTTTCTTCTTCAGTAAGTGTACTTTCTTTAATTACCTGTCCATCAACAATAAATTCTTTAGTTTCTGCTATATATTTTACATCAGCCATTTTAAATTTCCTTAGTTATTAATTCTTTCACTGCCACTACATTCCAATCAAACATTTGTTGGATAGTGCAGCAATCTTTTCCGTTCTCATCATATAACTCATAGTCATATTTATTATCAGAGATGCGTTGAAAGATTGTACCTTGATCATCTATAAAAAAATCAAGATGTTCCCAATTAGCAGTTACGTCACATGCGTTACTCATTATTTATCTCCTTATATTGTTTTTCAAACAATTTAATACGTTGTTTTAAACGTTTAATTTCTTTAACACATTCATTTCTATATGTTGTCCAAATTTGAACCGCATTATCTGTTTTATCTAAACCAGTTAATGCCTTCTTTAATCTATTTTCTGCACGCAATTGTTCTTTTTCTTGATAAATTAATTGCTTTTTTAATTCCAGGAGAATTCTCTGTTTATTTTTAACTGGATCGGTTTTGTCTCTATAAACAGCTATTAATTCTTTTAACAATTCACATGCAGCTGCTACTCCTAAACTCCACATTACTCATCTTCCTTTACTTTTTTTAATGAAACATTACCATCTTTAATATCAATTAAATTTGGAGGTAAATACCATTTTCCTTTCTTACCATTAGAGTACTTAACGCTTTGTCCATCAGCAAGTTTCATAAATTCACTTTTGGTTACAAAAGCACCATTTTCTTCTATTAATATAGGTACTTGATCAGGAGGGATTATAATTTCAGGATTGGTAGTCCAACAACCACTTAACACTATTACAAATAGTGCACACAAAACTAACTTTTTCATTTCTTACCTTCTTTTCTTATTACAC
>JAHWHN010000138.1 GCA_019323235.1 Candidatus Woesearchaeota archaeon
GTTTACTATACAAACATTTATTTGATTAGCGTAATGCTAAAAATAATAATTGATGTTCTGCCTAGTACTAAGGTAATAAATCGAGTTTAGATATATCTAATACTTTGATTCAAATAAATTAAAAAATTATATCTCTAATTAATAAAAAATTGTTAAATTATTATAAATATTATGATCAATGTAGAAATAATTAAAGAAAAGATACAAGAAAATGAATCTCCAATTTTAGAATTTAAAAAAGAATGGTATTGGAATAATAATACTTCTAGAACGGAGATGGGTAATAGATGGGGAGAATTCATTAAGGATATTATTTCTTTATCTAACGGTTATTCAGGTTTTGTAGGTCAAGACCGTTATTTAATAATTGGCTACTGTGAAAGAGAATCTAAAATTTTTAATATTAATAAAAATGAAATTAATAATTTACAAGATTTAAGAAAATTTCATAAAAAATTGGTACAAAAATTAGAATTATACACATCTCCAACTCTTTTAAATTTAGAAATTAACTTTGTTGAAATTGAGAATTCATCCTTACTAATTTTTAAAATACCTAGCCCCATTCATTTAACGGAACTTCGATCAGAGTTGAAAACTAAAACTAGGCTACTTGATCGAGGTGCTGTTTTAGTTAGAAAAGGGCAAAGAACTGATGAAGTAAGGTTAGCTACTTTAACGGAAATAGAAGAATTGAAATCTCAATTTTCAAGCTTTAGTAAAGAGGCATTTAAAAATATTTCCTCTAATAAAAAGGAAAATATTAAGGATAGGAGTATTGAAAATACGATTCAATCTTACATAAATAAAAATTCTAGTTATTCATTAGAAGTGGGTTATCCAATTATAAAGAAAGATTGGTCTGAAAATATTATCTTCGAATTATTTAAAATCTCAGAACCTTTAGGAGGAGTTAAGGAATTCCTATACCTTCATGAAAATGCAAGTCAGGGAAAAACGTTAGGGTATTTGAAGCAAAATAAATTGATCTCAAATTTCGAATCTCTTATTATATTAACAGAAAAACCTAAAATTAAGGATATTGAAAAGCGAAAGACAAACATTTCTAGTACTTTTGGGACTAATCATGTTTTTTTTATCGATGAATTCGGTTATGAATTTTTGTATAAAGAATGTTTATTTGATTATATAAAGTATGATTTACCGATTTATGTGGACAGTTTGATCGACGATTCTGAAGAAAAAAATAAGTCGGCTTTTAATAAGCTTAAAGAATGGTATTCATGTGATGCAAATCCATTACTTGTTATAAAAGGATATGGTGGAATTGGAAAAACAACTTTAGTGAAACAATTCCTTGATCACATTTATGATTCTCAAGATAAAACGGGTATATTATTCATTGATTCAAATGAAATAATTGATGATTTAGCCTCCCAAGAAAAGATCAACGATGTATATGATTTCTATCAGGCTCAGGCTAAAAATGACGATAATTACAATAAGTTCAGCAAAGAACTCTTGAAGTTATCTGTAGATAATGGAAGTTTAATAATTGTTCTTGATGGCATTGATGAAGTTATAGCAAAACTTGGATCAAAATTTGACATAAATTCTTTTTTAGAATCTATATCTAATAATTATTCGAATGTTCTTGAAAAAGCTAAAATAATAATTACTTGTAGAGATTATTTTTGGGATTCTCTTAAAAAAAATATCAAAATTTCAGAAATAACTCTAAAACCTTTCAGTAAAAATTTAGCTGTAGAATTTTTTAGTCAAGCTTTTAAACAAGATCGAATTAAAATTGATAAGGCTATGGATATGGCGGAAAAATTTGCTATTGAACGAAGTATGGAAACAAAAGGTATATATATTCCTTACATTTTAGATATGCTTGTATATCTAATAAGACAAAAAAGTGAAATGCTGTGCGATGAACTATCGAATCGTAATTTATCAAATAGTAATCTATTGCTTTCAAACAAGATACAAAATGATTTTTTAATAGAGAGTGTGTGTGAAAGAGAAATAGTGAAATTAGATACTTTGAATCTTGACGCTCAAATTAAGTTTTTTATAAAGATGTCTGTTGATAAGGAAGGAAGACTTAGTTTATACGACGCAAAGTCTGTACTTAAAGAAGTTACGGAAGCATCAATAGATGATTTAGTGATTGAAAAATTGAAGGGGCATCCATTATTATCGTGCTGCGGCAATAATTTAATTTTTAGATATGATTTTTTTAATGTTTATTTTAAAATTATTTATGTTGCTAGCTATTTTTCTGGTAAAAATATTAATAAGCTTAATTCTAGAGTTGAAGAGATTATTGCTAGTTATATTAGATATGATAATAGCTTTATAGAATCATTATGTGAGAGAATTATATATGATGACGAACTTGTATTATTTTGTATGGAGACTATTGAAGAATTAAAACATAAAATTGATCTTTCAAAAAATGAAAATGCTTCTGAGATTATTTATCGTATGCAATGTGCAATTTCTTCAGTATTCATATTTCTTATTTGCGCGTTACAGACATCTAATACATACCAATTTAATATCGAATCTCGTACAGAATTAATGGATAAAATTTTCGA
>JAHWHN010000139.1 GCA_019323235.1 Candidatus Woesearchaeota archaeon
GAGATGAAGTTGAAGAAAACTATGATCACGTAACTGCAATTTTAGAACAAATGTCAAGAGAGCCTAACCCTCTTCCAACAATAGAAATTGCCGATAAATCAATCGATGATTTAGTTTACAAAGACATTAAAGTTAAAGATTACGATTATCATCCAAGAATCGATAGAGAAATGTTAGTTTAATTTTTTTTAATTATTATATTCTCTTTGAGTTGAAATCATATAAGCATTGAATCTTCTCATAAAATCAGAAGTTTGCTCTTTATCTAATTGTATGTCAAAAGAAATGGTAAAGTATCCTTCTTCATCTTTTTCTTTAAGAGCAGGAATTTTATAATTATCAGAGTATTCAATCATTATATTTTCCAATCCACTTAGAAATTCAGGTATTTTATTTTCAGGAATATTAAGTCTGCTGTCCATAAAACTAATTTTTTATTTATATATAAAAAGATTTAGCTAAAAAGATTAGTAGTATAGTAACCAATTAATCCAAGTAATAAAGGATAAATTACAAACAACCAGATTAAATTGAATCCTTCACTTTTTATTGAGTTTAAAAAACCGGCATCTTTCATATTTAATAAGAATGAATACCAAGTTGTAATATTCAAATAATTAGCTATGACATTAATAATTACTGCCCCAATTAAAATTGCCAACCCAACAATGAAAATTTGTATAAATTGATTTTCAATCATTCTATTTTGAAATAATTAAAGAATATAAATTTTTTGTTAAAGAGTGCAATAAGTAGAAGGTGCAAACCTTCCAACTTTAGGACCATCAAAAACTTTTAATCCTGCTTTTTTCATATTATCTCTTACCATTCTAGCGCAAGAATAAGTTGCTAGAATTGCATCATCTTTCATGTGTTTAGTTATTTCTTTCATTAAATCTTCTGCCCACATATGAGCGCAAGTTTTTGGAGTAAATGGATCAAGAAAAACAGCGTCAAATTTTCCTAATGGTTTGATTGTTTCACGAGCGTCCCCTTCAATAATAGTTACAGAAATCTTTCCTTTAGATTGTTTTTGAATGTATGCATATTCTTTTTTAAATTCATCTTTGAATTTCATTTTTTGAATTTGTTCAATAACTTCAGGATCATTTTCTAATCCAATTATTTCAATTTCAACATCAGGATTAGAAATCAAAGCTTCGTGAATTGCAAGTAATGAGTTATAACCTATACCAAAACAAATATCAAGAATTTTTATTTTTCCTTTTTTTGCAAGTTCAGGAATTTTACATGGTATAACAAACTTTTCTCTTGCTTCCTGCATAGCTCCTGTTTTTGAGTTATATACATCCTGAAAGTATTCATTAAAAAATGTTACACTTCCATCATCGGTAATTATTTCTTTCATAATAGTGATTTTATCTATTTATTTATAAAAATTACTAGTAATATATGTTCCTTTATAATAAATATTATATAATTATATTGATAACTATCATTATGGATTATACAACTAAAAAAGTTATTTGTGAAAGAGAATGGGGGCTAACGGCCACAAAAACAATATCAGTAATTAAGGCATGGCAACAATTACCTGAAAGAGAAATTTACTTAACTAACTCTTATGGTCAATTAAATAGGCCTTCAGTTATAGATCTTTTATCAATAAGTGTTGAAGAAGGTTCAGAAATTGAAATAAAAGTAGAAGGAAAAGATGATATTGCATCCAATATTTTAGAAGTAATTTCAAGCAGAATTCAGTATGATGATCCTTCTAAATGGGTTGACTACAATTTTTAATTCCCTTAATCTTTATAATAATCAGTTCATTCTCTATTCTATATGAAGTGGAAGAATTTGCTTTTAGCAGCAACCTTGCCCGTTATTATAGGATGTACTAGTATATCCGGAAAAATAATGGCAAAATATGAGCATAGAGTAGGATATTTCCAAGTTCCTAACGGAGGAAAAGATATTTCTACAAGTTATCATCGTCCAACATTTAAAGAAGCGAATTTGGATTGTGAAGTTAAAGGAAGATTAGATGTTAATTTTGAAACTAAATTTGGAAGATTAGAAACTTATTTTGAACCTTCATATTTAGATTCAAAAGCTACACTAAAAAAAGATTTATTATTTAATGGTGTTATGTTTCATAAAGGAGACAGATTAACATTTACCTATGATAATCCTGAATTTGGATTCAATTACTTTCCATTAGAATTTGGAGATGCAAGATTAAAATTTGAACCATTTATATCCTATTTTAGACAGCATAAAAAAACAGTTCTTGATGAAGGAAGTTATCATGCTAGAAGAACTAGAAGCAGAGGGATTTTACATGGAGGAATTCAAGCTACTTATCAAATTAGTAAAAAAGATAATCTGGAAACTTATCTTAAAGCATGTACTCAAAGAGGTTACATGACGGGTCATCGTTCAGAATTAGGAATATTTCTAGAAACAAACCATACAATAGTCGGGTTAAGTGGTTTTTATTTTTTGGATAAGGACTCTCAAGATGAAAAGTCAGGAGATGCAGCCAATGAAGAATTAAGAAAGGGAATCACTTTATTCTTGGGTTATAAATTCTAAATTTTTTTAAATAGAACTTAATTTACGCTTTTTCATGAGCAGTAAAATTAGAAAGCGAATTAAGAATCACCAAAAAAAGTTGGAAAGAGAA
>JAHWHN010000140.1 GCA_019323235.1 Candidatus Woesearchaeota archaeon
TAATTAGCACTTGCTCCTAGAAAAAGAATTACGTAATTTTGTGGTAATCTTATGTTTACATTAAAGTTTAAATTTATATAAGTCTTTTTGATTTCTAAATTTTCACCCAAAAAATTTTCAAAAAATTCTTTGTTTCTATAAAACTCAAATATTAATTCATCATTTGCTGATATCAATTTTGTGTAATATTTATCACTTAATTTTTTTTGCCAGACAGTTATATTACTTAAATTTCCAATGCTCCCTATTTTATACTTCGCATTAGCCAATTTAACAATTGTGTCAGTATGAAAAAAATCCCTACTATAAATGGGATTTAAAATTATTTCAAAACTTTTTGACGAAATTTCTTTAAGTTTATTATATCGGTACGACAAATTTCTACTGAATTTTCTTCTATCTATAAAAATGAAATCATTTATAAATTGACTATCCAAACTAAGTGCTAAATCTTTCCAGATAATATTACCTACTAAAGTAATTCGATAGTTCTTATATTGTTCACTATTTTTCAAAATTTCTATAAAATTTCTAAAAAGTACATAGTCTCCTATTGCATCAATTCGAACGAGTAAGATGGAAGGATCATACTCTCTTGAATTATTAATTTTTTTATATAAAAAAGCAAATATTGAATCAAGAAAAAAAATTAATAATGTAAGTAGAATATTTATAAATTTTTTTACCATTACTTATGGAAGATGAATCTAACTTTTTTATAAATTTTCACCATAAACCATTTTATGAAAATTTTTGCATTGTGAACATATTGATTAATATAATGTTTTTTTTCTTTAAAATAAAAGCGCATCACTTTTATATTGATATTTAGTCCATATAAATGTGCAAGTATTGCAGCCCTATGTTGTCCATCTCTAATGTAGTTTTGTCCATTGAATAGAATTATAAATCTATTTTCATGAAGGTACTTATTGGTTTCTATAGATTTTAATGTGCTTAAAAGTCTTTGTTCATTATTAATATTAAAATAATTATACTGTTGATAGTGAATGAATTTTTCTTTATTACCTTTTAAATATTGATAAGCAGGAGTATTTTGAATGGAAGTAATATTTAGTGAGGATAAACCATTTTTATAATTCACATGGACAATGCATTTTAATTGAGATAGTTGAATATTCTCAATTTTTATATCAACTAATTTTGTTAAAAGCGGACTACACTCTTTTAAAAAATGTTCATCAAAATCACTAATGTTATAGCCTTTCAAAAAATTTAACTCACATAATGAATTTTCAATCATCTTCGAAAATTCTAAAAATTCCTTAACAGTGAAATCTATCCGCATATTATCAATATGTAGATGTATAGATTCCCCAATATTGTCTTCGATCTGAAATCTTTTAAATGTTAAATTTTTATTACTTAGACTATCTAATGTGATAACAGCGGGGTTGCTCATGCGAAATTTCAATATGCTTTAAAAGCTAAATAGCTTTCTATGATAGAATTATAATCATTATTTTGAATTTTTTCAAACAATATAGGTGTATATCTGAAAAATATTAATTCTAATTTTTCTATAACGTTTTCCTTATCGATATTTAATAAACATTGATTTATGGTATTGATATAAGCAGGCTGAAATTCTCTTTTGTCAAAAATAGATCTTGATATTAGTGAAACAAATTCATCTTCAATGCCTAATTTAAAGTAACGAAGTTGATTATATTCATGTATCATTTTATTTTTCCATGCTGAATCTTGTATTTTTCTATCTAAAGGAATCCATTCACCTGCATTCAAACTCCTGCAAGTAAGTTGATAATTTAGATCAATTAAAACATCATATTTATTGAACATCTCAAATGGATTGACACCATATAAAAACAAATCATTTTTTAAAGGGTGATTAATTTTTCTATACCCATTTTTATTTAAGAATTGTACGATTTTTTTTCTGTCATTATATTTGACTAACAAATCTATATCTTTACCGACTTGTAGAGCATTAGGTAACTCATTACTAATATTTCTAATTAAAATATAGTTGATCTTTGATGAATTAATATTATTAAAAAAATCAGTTATCATTACAGAATTGACAAAGTTCATTTTTGATTCCCTTATAGTAATAGGTTTATTGTTAGAATACAATCGACATAATTCACTCTATTTTTTTCAAAATTTTAAGGTTTTTTCTTGCTAATAAAACTGACATAGCATATTGTAAGTATTCATTCTTATCTATCTCTATCCTAAATTTATCGGATTGAATATGAACTTGCTCATCTAAGCCTCTAAATGGTGGATGATTCAGCTCTATTTCAAAGTTAGTATTGAATAACTTTCCTTTCAATATTGTCTTTATTTTTTCCCCCATCTGTTTACCTTTTTGTTAATTTTAATAAACGCAAGGGTTTATTTAAGATTGAACCAAAATTGTTGTTCATATCAGGCATAGCTGTATTATTGATCAAACATTCGTATATTTCATACGAAAGTTTATTTTTGTGCGCAGTATCTAAAATTCTTTTTTTAAAAGATGAAATACTATAAAGCCTTGAGAAATGACCATCTTCGTCTCCTCCCGGTAATGAAGCTGATTCATCAATCAATAATTCAGCTCCTTCGTCGAAAATAACTGTTTTTCTAATATTCCAACATTCTACATATTTATTTGTAATAAAAATTGGAACAATGCATGCGTACCCACCTACTTTTAAAAGTCTAGCTATTTCTATAATAAAAAGGACATCTTTATTACCTTGAAAATGTTCAATAGCGTGATGACAACTGATTTTTGTTACACTTTCATTGTTCAAGTTAATAGTAGCTACGTCGCCACCAACAATTTTTATTCCTTTTTTATTTTCTGTAATTCCTTGATAAATATGGTCATTCATTAACAAATTTGTGCAACCTGTATTTAATCTAACAGCATCTAGATACTTAGAACGTCCAGCAGCAGCATCTAATACTATATCATTTTGAGAAATGTTAAGTATACTTGCTGAGAAAAAAAATTCTAATGCTTTTTTGTGAATATAAAAATATTTTCTATATTCCAACTTGCCATTTTCGATCCATGTTCGATATTGGATTTCATCAAAATTAATTTCTACAACCTTGATTACTTCTTTTAATTCAGATTGTATTACTGGATGCAAATAAGTATCTACTATTTGATTCCATTGTTGCTTTACGAAAACATATTTTAAGTTTCTAACTAATTTTTTCAGCATTTTAGTGACATTTATATTATGGAAAATTAATGTGTTTAATATTTACAGGAATTGCCTCATCAAAATAACCATTATTTCTTATTAAATCTTTAACAATTTGATTATTTTGCATAAATAAACAAGCTGAACATATTTGACGAAGGTCGAAGAATGAATAGACAGGTTCAGTATAAAGATTTTCGATTTCGGTATTTTTCACTGTTCCCCATTTTTCGGGATTGAAACGCCGTTCTGACGAATCAATTGTACCATCCGTTTTTTCTTCAGCTAAGACAGTGATAGAATCACAAGGATAGCAAAAAGAATATCCATTTTCCTCTGGATATATATGTTCAAAAACTGAACAACTAAAAACATAATCAAATTGCCCTATGTAATGTTTGACATGTTCTTCGTTGCATATATCAAAATCAATAACAACAATATTTCGTTTTTTTAACAAAA
>JAHWHN010000141.1 GCA_019323235.1 Candidatus Woesearchaeota archaeon
CAAAGTATTTAATCAAAAGAGATTACGAAATGGCAGTTAAACAATATTTCATGAACCTTAGGTTTATTAATAATAAGTCTAAAGATAATGATAAAAAAAATATTTTAAGAACGTGGCCAACATTTAATATCAAAGTAAATGATTATGAATTTAAAAAAATAATTAATGAATATAAAAATACTAAAAGTTGGATTAAAACATATCAAAAAATTCCTTCTTATTTGAGGCAAATGTTCATTATAGCTTATCAAAGTTATTTATGGAATGAATGTGTTAAATTGTTGATTAAAGAAAAAGTTGGCAAAGACAATATTGAAGTGATTCCTTATTCAATTGATGAATTGTACTTTAGTAAAATTCAAATTAAGGACATTCCAAAGACATTTCAAACAATAAGCCAAAAAATCTCATCTAAAATTCATGAAAGTAAAATTATCCAAAAAGTATTAGATGAAGAAAAAATATCAATTCCTGAGTTCAAGATTTACAAATCTGGAAATTTCTTTAAGACTCATGAAAGGGAAGTCATAATTTATCCAAAAGATTTTGAATTAATGAAGCCTATTAAAGATGGGTTGACATATAGTATTGTTGCAAAATTCACGCTCCCTAAAGGAAGTTATGCTACAATTGTTATGAAAAGATTGTTTGGCAAATAAATATTCTCTAAATAATGCAATCTTAGAAAAATTCCGGTTTTCTTAAAGAACAATTAATAAAAATTAAACCAAATTTCTAAATATGCTTTTGCAAATTTTATTATTAACATTTCTTGGAATAATGGCAGGAATCATAACAGGCCTTATTCCGGGAATACACATTAATCTCATATCTTTACTTCTAATCTCAACCTCACCTTTCTTATTAAATTATACATCTATAATTCCATTAGCTTCTTTCATCATAGCAATGTCTACAACACATTCTTTTCTAGATTCAATACCTTCTATATTTCTTGGAGCTCCAGATTCAGCAACATGTCTTGGAGTTTTACCAGGGCATAGATACTTACTAAAAGGCTTGGGGTATCAAGCAGTCAAATTGACAGTTATTGGAAGTTTCTTCTCACTACTTTTTTCAATAGCATTAATCCCAATATTGATTCCATTTGTGAAATTTATTTATCCAATATTAAAAGATTACATTGGATTTTTACTTCTAATCATTATGCTTTATATGATATTAAGAGATAGAAAAAGACACTGGGCAATTATTATTTTCATCATGTCGGGAATTTTTGGATATTTAACTTTAAATATTTACAACATAAAAAATCCTTTATTTCCAATGCTTTCTGGATTATTTGGAATCTCAACTTTACTCTTCAGTCTAAATGAAACAAATAATATCCCTGAACAAAAGATTCAAGAAAAAATCTATATAAAACCAATACATGCAACAAAAGCAATATCCTCCTCAACAATTGCTGGATTTCTAACATCAATGTTTCCTGGTTTAGGTTCAGCACAAGGTGCAGTGATTGCCATGAACTTAGCTGGAAAAATTGGAGATCATGGTTTTATGATATTGATGGGTGGCATCAATACTGTAAATTTTATTCTTTCCCTAGTTACATTATACACTTTAAACAAAGCAAGAAATGGGGCAGTAATAACAATTCAAAAACTAATTGAAACAACAAATATAACAACACTAATTATATTCATTTTAACTTCATTGATTGCATCATCAGTATCAGTTTATCTAGCATTATTCTTCTCAAAGAAATTTAGTAAATTAATACCTAAAATTAATTACAAATTATTAGTACTATCAATAATTACTTTTATAACATTATTAACTTTTTTACTTTGTGGAACTTTGGGTCTATTTATTCTAATAATCTCAACTTTCATTGGATTCATACCAGCAATAGTCAAATGTTCAAGAACTCATGCAATGGGATGTTTAATTTTACCTGTATTGATTTATTTTTTGTTATAGAAATATTTATATAGCTGGTTTCAATGAATTAGGGTATGTTTGAAAAACTACTTAGTGAAATTCAAGTATTTGAGAAGAGATTTCATCATTTAAGAGAACAAATGGATGTAATTTCTAAAGAAAGTGGAGATGTTTTTAATAAAGATAATTTTTTAGTAAAAAAAGGTTTTTTAATTAAACACTATGTTCTTATTTTAAGTAAGGTAAATAAGGGAGAACTTAAAACATTAAGAAATCATATTCATGATGTTTTGAATCAAGAAAAAGATCTTGAAGATAAAATTGATTCTTTTAGATCGGATATTCGTAAACTAGAATCAATATATAAAAAGAGACATAAGAAATCATTGTATTTGGATTTGATTTTTTCATATTTAAAAAACTCAATTCATAATTTAAAGATTGCTTCAGGAAGAATAGATTTTATTGATGAAGAGATTGAGGATAGTTATCGTTTTCATAAAGGCTCAATGAGTGAAAAAGTATCAAAACAAATTTTCGGTTTAGAGAAAGTTCTAAATCAAGTAAGGCATTTTTTCCAAATATTGGAAGAGGTTATTAAAAAAATTGAGGTAATTAATCAGAACTTATTTTTTCCAGAACCTAGAACTTATGGTAGAGCTAGTTCAATCCCTGAATATAAGAAATGTATAAGTACTTCAAGATTAGCATCTGGTAAAGATCCAACTCCTGTTTTCGATTGTCCAGATTCGGAATTACATAAAATAAAATCAATGTCTCCTGATGAAAGAAGGACATTTTTTGCATCAATTGGCGTTGAAGGTAGAATAAAAGTTGTTTTTTTCAGAACAAATCTTAAACCCGTTAATCCAATTCCAATTACAAATTCAAATGGTTTAAGAGAATATAAGTTTCCACAAGGAACCGAAATAGAAATATTTGATGCAGCTTAATATTTTGCGAAGTCTAAAAAAATAGCTTTACTTTTTTCATCGTCATATAATCCAACAATTCTTACGCCACAAGGATTATGCCAAACAATTTTTACTGGTTTTAATTTATAGATTTTTTCTTCTTCTGTTTTCAAATCTTCCACGATTTCATCAATATGTTTTTTTGTTAATTTAGGGATTGCTTTATTTAGACCATTATCTGAATTTCTAAGGTAAAATACGCCGTTTTTTTCACCAAGGCTATAATTTCTAAAGCCATATTTTATACTAACTTCATATGGTTTTTTCATTTTTTTTGAATCATTAAGAAAATGTTCCATTAAAACATCTGAGAATGTAAATTTAATTTGTCTAGAATCCATATTATCTGCAGATTTACATACTGGCAATGAAGTTAATCCTAATTTATATTCTTTAATATGTTCGATAAGTGGCTCTAAACCCAATTCATCAAATTCTTGACTTGTGTGATACATATCTATTTCAATCATTGGATATGTTGATAACATCTTTTTATTTATAAAGGTTTTGGATATTTCTTACTGGTTGGTGACAAATTCTTTTTTTCGCGTTTCTCATAAAAACCTTTATATACATTATCTCTTAAATTATGAGTATGACGAAAATAGACCCATGGGAAATCAAGGGAGATATAGATTATGATAAGCTTTTCAAAGAGTTTGGAATAAAACCTTTAGAACATCTTCCTAAAAAGTTCTATGAAAACATTTTATTTAGAAAGAAGACTATTTTTGCTCATAGGGATTATAAACAAATTGTTGAATGTATCCAAGAAAAAAAGCCATTTGTTATGATGACTGGCCTAATGCCAACTGGTAAGATGCACATTGGACATATGTTAGTGGCTTTACAAATGATTTTCTATCAAAAAATGGGAGCAAAGGTTTACATTGCAGTAGCTGATGTTGAAGCTCATAATGCCCGTGGACAATCTTTTGAAGAATCAAAAAGAATTGCAATGGAAGAATACATTCCAAATTACATAGCTTTAGGTTTAGAACCGAAAAATTGTGAAATCTACTTCCAATCAAATAGAAGTAAAGATTCTAAAAAATCTAATGCTTATTATAGATTACAAAATGAATTAGCAAGACATGTTACTTTTAGTGAATTCAAAGCAGTTTATGGAGAAATTACTCCCGGAAAGATGCTGGCAGCTTTATTACAAGCGGCTGACATGTTCCATCCACAACTTCCAGAGTTCGAAGGACCAATTCCAACAGTAATTCCAGTTGGAGTAGATCAAGATCCTCATATTAGATTAGCAAGAGATATTTGTAAAAGATATAAAACAAGTAAGTTTGAACAAATTAGTTCAACATATCATAAATTTTTACCAGGTCTAACTGGTGGAAAGATGTCTGCATCAGATCCTTCATCTTATATCGCATTAAATGATACTTCAAGTCAAGCAAAAAAGAAAATTAACAAATTTGCATTTTCTGGCGGCCAACCAACTTTAGAAGAACATAGAAAAAAAGGTGGAAATCCAGATATTGACATATCATATCAATACTTAAATTTATTTTTCGAAGATGATGATGAAAAATTAAAACAAATTTATCAAGATTACAAATCTGGAAAATTATTATCTGGTGAGTTAAAAGCAATCTTAATTGAAAAATTAGGTAAGTTCTTAGATGAATTAGCAGTAAAGAGAGAAAAGGCAAAATCTAGAATTAAAGATTTTATTTCAAATTAAAATGGGTCAATTTTTACATTTGGGAATTGGGCTAGTTTATTCTTATGAAGAAGAATTAGAAAATAAATTTTCAAAAGAAACAATAGAAGGTTTCTTAGAACAAAGTTTTGACAAACAATATTATAATTCTTCTAAAAGTGATGGCATGACTTCTTATGTTCTAAAGCAAAGTATTTTGGAAAACAATTTAGTTTCTTTCTTAGAAGAAATATTCTCAAGATATCCTGATGAAGACCCAACAAGAAAAACATTAATTCAAAAATTAACTGGAAGGACTTATGGCCATTATTTAATTTTATCACGAAATAAATATCATCATAACTTTCAAGAAAATACATTTTGTGATTTATACAAAGAAGGTTTTAATAAATTCCATTTATATGGAGAAATGATATCTATATTTTCAATAGGAAAAATAAACTTTGAATGTTATGGATACTTATTGAAATATCTAGAGAATTTACACAAAGAACTTCCTATTGATAATCCTTTAAAAAATACAATTAGGATTAAAATCAATTAATCAATGAAACAGTTCTCAAAATCACTCTCTTCTTCGATAATTTCAACAGAATCAAAATCAATTTCACCATCTTTTTTTTCTGAATAAATAATCTTCACCTTACACTTATGAATTCGATTTTCCTTTTTAAATTTAATCTATATATACCACTCATTAAAAACATATGTAGTAACGTAATACTAGAAAAACATATAATATAAGATAAAACCTCAAAACTATGCTTCCGAAAAAAATCTCCGAAATAGTCAATAATAATGTAAAAATAATCTCTCAAAAAATAAATTTTAAGAAAGACTTTTTTGGAGATACTCCAGCACCATTTATTGGAAGATATAACTATCCAAATGTAAATGTTGGAATTTTATCTGCTATAGATTATGAGAATAAAGAAGAATTAGATAATCAAAACAATTGGCTACAAAATCAAAAATCAGTATCTGATATTGTAAATATTAGATCATCTCTTGTTAATTCCAGAATGAAATCAAATGTTTATAGCAAAATCAACAAATTAAATGATTTAGCAAAAGAAGTCGGTATTGCAACAGGTTGTGTTGAGACGGAAGTTAATCTTAAAGACACTCCTCAATTCAAATTAACAACTTCAAATTACTCAACGCCTCATGGCCCTAATGTAGAAATGCAAAAAGCAAAAATTACTTCTAATCCAAAAGTAGATGTAAAAGTTGAAAAAGCACATTATGATACTGACTTAAAATCCTCTCAAGCATTAAAAGAATTATATGATAAAGGAATATCTGAATCACATTTATCTCAAATATTAAGTGTTGGAGCATTAGGAATTGGTAAAAATCGTAAACTAGTTCCAACAAGATGGAGTATTACTGCTACTGATGACACAATAGGTAAGGCGTTAATAGATGAAATAAAACATAATGACCAAATAGATAATTACAAATTATATTTTGGCGGTGTACTTGGAAATTATTATTTAATATTATACTTTCCAGAAGTATTTGGGTATGAATTATTTGAAATGTCCTTACAACATCCAGATTCTTACTCGACAGATTATGAATTTTATTCTGGAAGAAAAACTTATTCTGAAAATTGTGAAGGAGGTTATTATACTGTAAGGTTAGCAATAACAGAACAACTAAAAAAAATAAAATCTCAAGCAACAGCAATAGCTTTTAGATTTATAACCTCTGAATATACAGCCCCACTTGGGGTTTGGGTAACAAAAGAGGCAACTCGTAAATCATTACAATCCAAACCTTTTGATTTTAACTCAAAACAAGAATTAATTGAAATGGCAAGAAAAATAGTCAGAGAAGAATTTAATTTTAATTTAGATAAGTTATTGGTAAAGAGTGTTCTTCTAAAAAATCTATCTTCACAACGAAAATTGTTTGAATTCTAAAAAATAAAAGTTTATAAACTATTAATTTTTAGTAAATCCAATGGCAATTAGAGAAAATATTGAGAAATTATATTCTTGTTTGGAAAGTGCAGTTAAATATGAAGTAGATTTATCAAAGCCAGTTATGGCAAGTTTAGATTTTAATATTTGTCGTCAGAATTTATACATACAAGATTGGAAAACAATTATTAATAGATTAAGAAAAGAAATTGAACAATTATCTTTAGAAGAACTTGATGAACAATCTAAGAGAGGTATGTTAAATTTAGTTGAGAAGTTAGATTTAGGTAAAGATTTAGATAAAGCAATGATTGATCAATTATTAAATTCATCAAAAAAAATAAAATTAGTACAACAACAAGAAAAAATCCAACTTCCTACAACAATTCCTTCTGAAATCTTTCCAGAATTAGAATCTGATGTGAATGAATTGGGAAAGTGTTATGCTTCAGGATGTTTCAGAAGTTGTGTTATCTTATGTGGAAGAATTTTAGAAATAGTTTTACATAGAAAATATTATGATTTAACTGGAAATGACTTATTGGAAAAAAGTCCGGGTATTGGTTTAGGAAACTTAATTGCTAAAATGAAAGAAAGAAACCTAGAATTTGATCCAGGAATTACTCAACAAATTCATTTAGTAAATCAAGTTAGAATATTTTCAGTACATAAAAAACAACAACCTTTCTATCCATCAAAACAACAAGCTTACGCTATGATTTTGTACACAATGGATATTTTAGAGAAGTTATTTGCCTAATTTCTAAAAATATATCATTTTTTTAGATTTTTCAAAACCTTTATAAAGAGAATAAATTCTCCAGATTATTACAATGGGAGAAACAAAACCAGCTGGAATAGGAACTTTAACAAAAGGTAGTTATGTTGTTATTGATGGAGTAGCTTCAAAAGTTACTGATACTCAAACTTCACGTCCTGGAAAACACGGACACGCAAAAGTAAGACTTACTGCTGTTGGATTAATAGATGGTAAGAAAAGAGTTACTGTTGCCCCAGGTCATGATAACATTGATGTACCAATTATTGAGAAAAAAAGTGCTCAAGTACTTTCAATAAATGGTGATAAAGTTAACGTAATGGATTCAGAAACATATGAAACATTCGACTTAGACATTCCTGAAGAATTAAAGGATGAAATTGTTGAAGGATGTAATGTTTTATATTGGGATATTTTGGATACTAAAGTTATCAAACAAGTTAAATCAGAATAGAGGATAAAAAATGGCAAAATTCGAAGAAGCACTTGAAAGAAATTACGGAAGAAAATTCGTTTGTAAAATTTGTAAAGCAGTTATTAAAGGTGATACTTTAAAAATGCTTGATAAAAAATTAAAGTGCAGATCTTGCGGTTCTAAGAAATTAAGAACTCCTAGGAAGAAATAAGCCATAATTAGTGTTTCAAAGATAATTCTTTGGACACAAAATATCATAATTCTTACCAGAAATCTTATTTTCTGGAAATTTATTTTTAATTTTGTTTTAAGAGTACTTCAAAAATTTAATAATAAATATACTTTTTCCAAAACATTAATAAGTATCTTTTTTATACTGATAACAAATCAAAATCTATAATTAATTAGGAGGAATAAAAAAATGATAAACATAAACGTAGAAGCACCAAAATTTAGTGGTATGGCTTTTCAAGACAACGATTTTAAGGAAATACATTTAGAAGATTTAAAGGGGAAATTTGTAGTACTATTTTTCTATCCAGCTGACTTCACATTTGTATGTCCAACAGAATTAGAAGATATGGCAGAACATTATGATGAATTACGGGATTTAAACACTGAAGTTCTTTCTGTTTCAACAGACACTCATTTTGTACATGCAGCTTGGCATCAAAAAAGTCCAATGATTGGAAAAATCAGATTTCCAATGTTAGCAGACCCAAGACATTCTATTGCTAAAGATTATGGAGTTCTAAGAGAAAATGAAGGTGTTGCAGATAGAGCAACAATTGTAATTGACCCAGATGGAATTGTAAAAGCTGTTGAAGTAACTGATGAACCAATTGGTAGAAATGCTAAAGAATTAATCAGAAAAATTAAAGCAATGAAATTCGCTAGAGAAAATCCAGGAAATGTATGCCCTGCAAAATGGGAACCGGGTAAAGAAACATTAAAACCAGGATTAGATTTAGTAGGAAACTTATAGGTTTCCAATTTTTTATTTTTTTATTTTCTAATTAGCAACATTTATATATCATATTCTCAAATATCTATTCATGAATTTTAATTTAGACTTTCAATGGGTATCTTTAATAGTATTCTTAGTAGTAATGAGTTTAGTTATTTTAAAGCATAAAAGAAAATTAGAAATACAAAAAATGTTATTTCCAGTTTTATATGCTGGATTATTCAGAACTGGTTTTGGAATCGAGTTTATGAAAAAGATTTCAAAAAAATATCAAGAATTAA
>JAHWHN010000142.1 GCA_019323235.1 Candidatus Woesearchaeota archaeon
GGCAATTATTCTATCTCTTTTTGAATACATTATGTCCTTAAATTCATCTAAGTGCATTTTTCCCTCTGTAGTTCAAAATAAGTTAGACCTTAATCTAACAAATCTTCTATTGTTGAACTTGTTTTTACTACTTCATTACTATGTACATCTGCTAAAGCAGCAGCAATTGCTTGAGATACATAAACTCCTTTTATGGGAATACTTTTTTCAGTTCCTTCATCTAAAACTCTCATACTTTTGTGTAGTTCAATGTGATATGGCATTGTTTGTGGGTAAGCCTCTTGAATTGTTTTAGTATGGGATGCTTTCATTTTGATCTTATTATATTCTCCACAAATGGTTATATTGCGTAATTCCTCTGCCAGATCTTCATCATTCAAACCATTAGCAATTTGATTTAAGTAATATTCAATTTTTTCTGCTAAGACTTCTGAATATATTGATAACTTTTCAGACCCGCAACTAACTTCAATATCGTAGTTTCCACTTAGATGTCCATGTATTTCTGTTAAAACATTTGGTTTACTATCTACTGTATGTTTGTAGTAAGTTCCATTTGTTTTATTTGGATCAACACTAGCTTCACTAACTACTAACATAGTGCTTTTCAGATGGTCAGCAATATTTCTGGCAATGTATCCTGTGTTGTTATCAGCAGGCCTTGAACCATTTGCAATATGATCTACTCCTTTTTTTGCGTGATGAGGTGCTGATATGATGATATTGTTTTGACCATACACTTTTTTTATCAAAGTATTCTTATTAGTTAGCAAATTATGAAATTCTTTAGAAGATCCAGATGCATTAGTTAAATGATATTCTAATTTATGATACATCTTTCCCTCCTATAAGTATTTCATTTTGTTTCTGAAGTCTGATCTACTACTCAAACAATCATATAGGGTTACTATGCTAGCAACTGGTGCTAATGCTATTTGATATAAATTTGCAAAATTATTGTTTTTCACATCTTCTACAACATTTTCTAGCATTTCGTAACCAGCCCCAATTGATTTTTTGAATATATTCCAATCTGCTGAATAGCTATTGGCGGAATTAATCAATTTTTGTTCAAATTTTGGATGATTTAGTGCCGCATATTTGTTATTCGCTTTTTTTAATTTCTTTAATTCGCTTAATTGATTACTTGCTCCTGAAAAATCTATTTGATTTTCAAGCATATTAATCATTTCATTTATTTTATCTGTTAGTTCATTACTCATTTTTACCTCCTTATTCTTCAACTATTGTTTCTAGTTGTCCTGGTTCTTGTTCTACTTGTTGTTCTATTACTATTGGTTGTTTCATATAGTTTGATAAAGTGTCTTTCGTTAAAATATCATAAGCTCCGATACCTAGTCCGAATCCTATTGTAATCAAACTACCTACTAATATTTGAAACAGAGTTGAATCTCCGTGTTGTGATTCGTAGTTGCTTGTTGACTTTGATTTTCTTCCACTTCCGAATCCATAATAATGTGGTATTCCTGTTCCTTTTCCACCACAATATCTATTTTTTTTTGTTGCATATCTGCCCATTTTTTACCTCCTTGTTTGGTATATTGGGTATAACTCAAGCAGAGATTATGTAGATAATGTATAAATTATATATATTATATAGATAAATTAGAAAAGTATTTAAATGTGTAAACTAATTAATGATTAATGAAGAGAAAATTAGTAAAACAAGGACCCTCCACAATAACAGTTTCATTGCCGAAAAAGTGGATTGATTTAAACAATCTGGACAATGGCGATGAAATTGATATTGATCAAATAGGAAATAAACTAATTTTATCTAGTGAAAATGAAAAAACTAGTTTTGAAGAATATACTTTGGATGTATCAAACATTAAATCTAATTTAATTCATGAATTGATTTTAGAAATCTATAAGAATAATATTAAAGAAATAACAATTAGTGGTTTTAATAAAGAAAAATTATCTAAAATCAAAGATATTGTAAATAATTCCATTGGTTTTGAAATCATTGAGAGTACCAAAACAAGAATTAAAATTATTGATCTAGGTTTTGCAAAAGAAGAACATTTGGAAAAAGCAGAACAACAAATTTTCTGGAAAATCTTAAATTTAATAGAATATTGTATGAATAAAGAAGATAATGAAGATATTCATAAATTAGATTTGGAGGTAAATAAATTATCTTTTTTTATTCAAAGAAATTTAATTGGCTTTTCAGATAATAAAGGAAAGAATTTATTTAAATTTGAAAAAGCTTCTCTATTGGAAAGTTTATCAGATTCATTATTTCGTTATTATAAGGGTGGAAAAGATCTTGAAATTTTTAATGAGTTAAAAGAATTAGTTGATTTATTAAGAAAAAATACAAACAAATTCTCTTTTGAAACTTTTGAAAATATTAATAATAAATTATCAAAATTAAAAAAAGAAAATTCAACTCTTAAGATATCTCGAGTTTCTCAAAATATTGTGGAGATTAATCGATTAGAATTAAGATTAAACATTGATAAGATTTTGACAAAATTATAATTATTTCTTGTTCATCTTCTCCGAACAGTAGATTATTTCTTTATGGTAATAAGTATAAAAGTTGTCATTAAACCAATTAATAATATAATTGCGCCAAGGTTAAGGTTTATATTTGAAGAATTGCTTACTATTGCATTACCTGTAATATTTAGTGGCATCATTAACGTCCCTATTACGATGCTTATAATTGAACTTATTTCTAATATATTTTCTAATTTTCCTGAGTGTTTATGTTTTTTTTCACTATTCTTTAAAGCTTCTTCATGTTCTTTAATTATGTTCTTTGAAGCATCATATGATCCTTTACTTATTAATTTTCTAGAATCAATTTTTTCTAAATTTTTCTTAGCTCTTCTCAATATTGAAGTAACATCAATTAAATCAGTTGCTTCTGCTAATTTTAATGCAGAATAAGTGGCTCTGTCTGTTTTTTCTTTAAGTAAATTTGAAATTAAACCCCTTGCCATTTTTTGGGCAACATCTCTATTCTCTTCAGTAAATTCTTTATAGAATTTAATTGTATCATGAAAGTCTCTTGGGTTTTCAACCATACCTTCTTTTAATTTGTCAAA
>JAHWHN010000143.1 GCA_019323235.1 Candidatus Woesearchaeota archaeon
ATTTACTTTCATTTCAATATGATGGTCTTGAGGAATCAAGAAATCAAAACTTAAATTAGCAACATACTTAACATCTTCAATATCTTCCCATAAATCATTGTCAATGTAGAAATAATATGTTGGAAATTTACTTTCTCTAAGTTCTGTTTTAACTTTAATTAAATCAACTAAATAACTTCCACCAGAAGTTTCTAATTCTAAAGTGTTAATTCCATCTTTCAATACAGATGGTTCTAAACTAATTGTATTTACAGAGCCACAATCTGGAACGCTGTAAGATAAAAGATTTTCATTTAAACTTACTTTTAATAAACCAGCAGTTTTTACATCACATTCAGGAATGAATTTTAAATCTGCCTTTTTGATATTTAATCTTTCTCTTGGTAAAAAGAAAGTACTCTTTGTTGAATCTCTTGTATCATCAGTTACATCAGCAAAAATTTTGAAATTTTCAAAAGAAACATCATTAGCTCTCCAAAATGCTAAACCTACTGAAGAAGCTTGTAATTTTAAAACATTATCTCCCTTTTTAAGATCTTGTTTTGGTAATTTTATTGGTTCTGGACTTTCAGCATTTAATTCTTTTTCATAAATTATTTTATCATTTAATGAAACAAACAAAGAACCTTCATGAACAGGAACGTTGAAAGATACTAAGAAATTATCAACTAAATCTAAATCTTCAATTTGAAAAGAAATTTCTTTTTCTTTTTTACTAAACCAACCATTTTTTATGAAAAAAGGATTTTCTTCATGTATTGTATTAGATTCTGTTGTTCTGAAAATTGTTACAGAAGGCATGGTATAATCAAATTCCAATCTTCCATCATCAGTTATAAAACCAGGAGTGTCTTCAATTAATAATCTTTTACTTGTAGCAATTCTTCCACCAGCATAATAGTCTTCATCATTCGGAGTATTTGAATAAGAAGAATGATCATTTATATCAATTACACCATCTAAAGATTCTTGAGGAACTAATAGAACATAAACCATAATTAATGCTGCTAGAACGAATACAAAAGTAGCTGCATTTCCTTTTTTAATTTTTAATACCATGATATCACCTTTTTCATATATAAAACTAAATAAATTTATATATAAATCTTGTTATTTTTAAATATAGTCAGAAAATTAGCAGAAATTAAGAAAAATGAAGAAAATCAGCATAAATTACCAAAAAGGAACTGTAAAAATCCATACTGAAAATAAAGATGATTTATGGTATCTTAGTCAAATTATAGACCAAAATGATTTAGTCAAAGGTAAAACTTATCGTAAAATTAAACTTGGTGGGGATGGAGACAAAGTAAATATTATTAAAAAACCAGTTACTTTAGAAATCTCTACAGAAAAAGTTGATTTTAATGAAGATTCTTTAAGAGTTAATGGTAAAGTGCAAAATGATGTAGAAGATATTCCTAAAGGCAGCTATCATGCAATTAATGTTGATACTAATTCAATAATTGAAATTACTAAAAGAAGATGGTTAAGTTTTCAAAGAGAAAAGTTAGATAAAGCTTTGTCTCAAAACAAAAATAAATTTTTAATTGTTTCTTTAGATAGGGAAAAAGCAATTTTTGCAGTAACAAAAGATGATGATTATCAACTATTGGTAGAGTTAAATGGTGAAGTTCAGAAAAAAGATGATAAAGCATCTTATACAGGTGATTTTTATAAAGATACAATTAAGCAAATTCAAGAGTATAATGAAAGAATTAAACCTACTAACATTATTATAGGAAGTCCAGCTTTTTGGAAAGATGATTTATACAAAAAAATTACTGATGAAAGTTTAAAGAAAAAAATTGTTTTAACAACTTGTTTTTCACATGGTAAAAATTCAATTAATGAAATCTTGAAAGGAAAAGAAACTCAAGAAGTATTGAAACAAGAATTTTTAGTTAAAGAATTACATTTAGTTTCTGAATTTTTAGAAAAAATATCTAGAAATGAAAATTACGCTTATGGTTTTTCTGAAGTAAATGAATGTGCTAATTTGGGAGCTGTCAAAACTTTATTAATTTCTGACAATACAATTAAAGAATTTAGAGAAACTGGAAGATTCGAAGAATTAGAATTTTTAATGAATTTAGTTGAGGAAATGAATGGAGAAGTTCATGTTATTAATTCTAATAATGATGCAGGTAGAAAACTAGATGGTTTAACTGGAATTGGTGCAATTTTAAGATATAAAATTAATTATTAAATTAACCATAAATAATAATTCCAACTACAACTAATGATTCAAAAACAACCCATAAAGCATTTGTCACAATAATTGGTTTTTCTTTATGTTCTATTCCATACATTAACCAAATTATTGCCATAATTAAATAAGCTGACCAAGAAGTTAATGATACACCAGCAACTGTTTTTTCAGCCCAAATTTTTAAAATTTGAGGTATTGTCATAATTGGTCCTCCAATACCTGCAGCATAAACTAATTTATCTAAAATTTTTTGATACTTTGTAGATTTTTTTTTACTTCTATGATAATGATGATGTAAAGTTGCATTATTATGAACCATGATTAATTAATAATTTAAGAATATATAAACTTTTGGTAAAATTAATTTAATAAAAAAATAAAAAAGAAAAGAAGAATTATCTTCTTCCGCCTCTATTACTAGAAGAACTTCTATGACCTTGGCTAGAACCACCTCTAGAAGGACCTCTTGAACCGCCTCTAGAACCACCTCTAAAACCACCTTGTCTTCTATTATTTACTGGCTTAACTATAGTTATTCTGTCTAATTCAGGAACATCTAATCTATCAATATTAAATTCTCTATAATCATTCATAACTCTTGAAAAATTATCATGATCAAAATGACAAATTAAATTAATTACTTTACCTTCTTCACCAGCTCTTGCAGTTCTTCCAATTCTATGTACATAATCTTCAGAAGCATTTGGAATTTCATAGTTGTATACGTGAGATACATTATCAATGTGTAATCCTCTTGCTGCTACATCAGTACATACTAAAACATGAGTTTTACCATCATTAAAAGAATTAATAGTATGAGTTCTTTTGTTTTGTGATAAACCACCATGGATAGCAGTTGCTTTAATTCCATTTGATCTTAAGTTCTTTTCAACAAAGTCTACATTATTTCTAGTGTTACAAAATACCATAACTAAATCAGAACTTTCTTTTTGAAGTAAGTTAACTAATAATGGTAATTTAATATTCTTTTCAATATCATAATATACTTGTTTTAATTTAGAAGGATCAACGTGTTTAACCGCTCTTACTTCTACTGGTTTGTATAAGTGATGATTTGCTAAGTCTCTAATTTTTGAAGAGATTGTTGCTGAAAATAATAATGTCTGTCTCTTTTTAGGACATTGACTAAAGATTTTTTCTACATCATCAATGAAACCCATATCAAACATTCTATCAGCTTCATCTAATACAACTATTTTAACTTTTGATAAGTCAACAGTTCCTCTTTCTAAATGATCTAATAATCTTCCAGGTGTTGCAACAACAATTTCTGCATCCTGAAGTTGGTCTATTTGTGGGTTAATTGAAACTCCACCATAAACAGTAATCATTTTTAATTTTTTATCAGAAGTAAAAACCTGTAAAGCATTTTTTACTTGCTCAGCTAACTCTCTAGTTGGAGTCATAACTAAAGCTTGTAAACCTTCTTTTGGTTCAACCTTTTCTACTATTCCACATCCAAATGCGAAAGTTTTACCGGAACCAGTTGCTGATTCTCCTAAAACGTCTTTTCCTTCTAGGATGTGTGGGATTGATTCTTCTTGAATTTGAGTTGGTTCTTCAAACCCTAATTTTTTTATAGCGTTAAGTAAATTATCACTTAAGCCTAATTTCTTAAATTTATTCAGATTTCTAATACCTCGTATTTATTTAGTAAAATTCAATATAATATTTTAGAAAAAGCAAAATGTTCTTCTCGAGAACAAGTACTCTCTCTTGTCTATCTATTTCTTCACTATATTCCAATAGATAAAATGTCTATTTATAAAGGTTTTG
>JAHWHN010000144.1 GCA_019323235.1 Candidatus Woesearchaeota archaeon
CAATACCTCCAGAAGTACCACAATCTAAAAAATGAATGCCTTTTTCTTTCAACATATCATAACGTCTAATAGAATCTTTATAGAAAGAATTACCACCATCAATGACAATATCTCCCTTCTTCAATAAAGGAATTAAATCATTTAAAGCTTCATCAACAGCTTTTGAAGGTATCATTAACCAAACAATTTTTTGTTTAGGAAGTTTTGAAATTAAATCATCATATTCGTAAGCACGAATCATTCCTTTCTTGCTTAACTTAATAACGGCATCTTCATTATAATCGAAACCAACAACTTGATGCTTATGGTCTAGTAAATTAAGAGTCATATTATAACCCATTCTTCCTAAACCAATAAATCCTATTTTCATAAGTTAATTTTAGAATTAAAACTATATTAATCTTTCGTAAACGCTACCTACAGAATCAGTTAAATGTAAATTAGACATGTGCTTAATTGTTCCTTTAAATCTCCAGAAATATGGAAAAAAACCTTTACCTTTCTTATTTAAAATAATATTTGTTTTATGTCTATCCCAATAAACATCACTCTCTTCATCAGATTCAGGAATTATTTCTCTTCCATCAGGTTTGAAATAATGATCATATATGCTTAATACTCCCAGTCCATCTTGTTTTAAAACTCTATAAGCCTCTTCAATAACTTTTAATTTATCAGTCATATAAGGCATGGCATAAATACTAATTACAACATCCATAGATTCATCTTCAAAAGGAAGAAAATGTGCATCTCCTTGTTTTAAATCAACCATTTTATCACTTATTCTTACATTAAAATTTTTAATTAAATCAATGCCATAACAATCTAAATGTGGATAGAAATCTTTAACACTTCTAACTAACTCTCCTCTACCGCATCCAATATCTAAAAAAGTTTTAGAATCTTTTAATTTATCTTCCAAAATATCCTTATGATAATTTAAAGCATAATCAACAGAAGGCTCATTCCAATGTCTTCTAGTGTAAAAACCTTCTGACTCTGAAATATTTTTAATTTTATTAGTTTGAATGCTATTTTGAACTTCGAAACTCATTCGGAAAAGAATTTTATTTTTATTAATAAAACTACCTGATATTTTACTTATTTTAAACAAAATTAAACCATTTATTTAATTATTAAGGAAAACTTTATATAGTTAGTATCTTTTTTATACTAATGTGATTAAATATGATAAAGAATAATACAATTGTGGCACCTGTTGGAGATTATTTGAACGATCTTTACGTAGGAATTAGAGAATTTTCAACAAAAAAAGTAATATTGCTAACTCCAAAAGGTAAGGAAGAAGAAGCAAATTCTATGAAAAAAGATTTAGAAAAGTTTAGAATAGAAACAAAAATCACAATTCTTGATGGCCATATTTGGGAAGAAGTCTTTAAAGAAATAGCTAATGCTAAAAAATATGAAAATAATGTATTAATAAACGTATCAACAGGAGATAGAGACACAAGATGTGCTGCAACATCAGCTGCATTTGTAAATGGATTAAAGGCATTTGCTGTTGATAATAATGAAGTATTTATGTTACCTGTATTGAAATTTTCATACTACTCATTATTACCAAAGAAAAAATTAGACATGTTAAAACTATTGTATAATGAAGAAGACTGTTGTGGTTCTTTAGAAAATTTATCTAAAAAATTAAGTATGTCTCTTCCTTTAATATCATACCATATTAACGGAACTTTAAAATCTGAGGGGTTGAAAGAGATGGGTTTAATTGAGACTAACGATAACAAAGGTAAAACTCAAATTAGATTAACAACACTTGGAAAAATGATGGTAAAAGGTTATATTAACTAATTACTCTTGTGAAGCCTTAGAAGCTAGTAAATATCGTATTTCATCTTCCTTGGATTTCCGTTCATTACCCATTAAATAATGAATCTCTGATCTATGTGTATAAGCCATGGGTTCTTTGCTGTCAATTTGAATAGCTTTATTACAATCTCTTAAAGCTTTAGAAAAGTTTTTTCTTGCAATATTTAAGTAGGCTCTACAGATGTAGGCATTAGCCATTTTTTTATTATTCTTAATTGCTTCATTATAGTGCCTCTCAGCCAATCCTTCTTTACCTAAGAATACATAATTGTAACCTAAACAAAGATGAATCTGAGGACATTTATGAATATTTAAAGCCCTAGAATAATCTTCAACAGCTCCTTCTGGATTTCCTTCTTCACTTTTAACAGTGGCTCTATTAATTAAAGTTTCATAAGAATCTGGATCAAAAATTAAAGCTTTATCGAAAAGGTCTAAAGCTTCATCCATCTTTTCATCTTGATAAAATTCTAATCCAATAACGTCATAACAAATACTAAATAGGGCATTTCTATTCATTTTTTTAATGAAATAATTGCCAATAGACTCTTTAGATATGTTAAACATTCTAATATAATCTTCTTTTTTTAATTTTTTACAAGAAGTTGGTTCCCATAAAAAATTACTATTAATATCATTCCAAGCCAAACCAACATGTTCTGGATATTTGATAACATCAATTGGCAAATGTAAAGCCTCAGCAATGGAATAAAATAATATTGAATAGTGTTTACAATCAATATCTTTAGTAAACAAAGCTGTAGATAATAATTGATTATCTTTTGTTTGGAAACCCTCTCTCCAAATTAAAAAATTAATTTTCTTAAGCTTTTCTTCTGGTAAATCAAATATTTTAATACGTTTATCAGCTAATTCAATTAATTTATCTAAATTATCATAAGATTTCTTTGGAACGCTAAAATATTTGCTTTCAATATCTAAAAATTCATGTCCAATTGTTCTCATAAATTGAGTAAATTCAACTTCATTTAAAAAAGTAAGTATAAATTACGATTAATTTTTTAAATAAAGTTCTAATTCCGAGCATAATGAATA
>JAHWHN010000145.1 GCA_019323235.1 Candidatus Woesearchaeota archaeon
GTAATATCTTAATTTCAACTTCTCATGATGAGAAAAAAGGAGTTATTGCATTAGGAGGAAGTATCTCAAAACATCACGCTATCTTATCCACATTACTTAATGGTGGAGCTGAATATGCTGCTTACATAACAACTGCTCATAGAACATCTGGAAGTATGTCTGGAGCAACTACTAATGAAGCAAAATCTTGGGGTAAAGTAAAAGATGATGCAGACATTGCAACAGCAATTGGAGATGTAACAATACTATTCCCATTAGCAATGATTGCAGCACTAGAAGAACTAAAAGAAGAAGGTTTACTAGATGAGGAATAAAAAATGAAAACACCATTCTTTGAATTATCAAAAAGTATAGCAATAAAACAACTAGAAAAAACATCACAGTTTGCAGATATTGTTTCATATAGTTCAAAAACAAATCCAGATGTAACTAAAATCTTGGAAGAAAATACTAATTGTATGTTTAGTGTTCATCTAATTAACGAATTAGTAAACATAAAAGACAAATCTAGAATTTTATTCATCGCTCAAGCATGGGATGAAGAACAAATCCAAAACTTAATAGAACAAGGAATTAGATGGTTTGTAGTTGATAATGAATCTGATTTAGAAATTTTAGAAAATTATCTAAATAAAAATCAAGTAAAAATAAATCTATTATTAAGATTAAAATTAAAAGAACATTCAATAAGGACTGAAAAATATTATGTATTTGGAATGCCTTCCGAAGTAATCAAAGAAAAAGTAAATGAATTATCAAACAATGAAAAAATTGAAAACTTAGGAATTCATTTTCATAGAAAAACTCAAAATATGAGTGAGTGGAGTTTAAAGTATGAATTAGAAAATACCTTTCCTGAAGAATTCTTTGAAAAAATCTCAATTATTAACATTGGAGGAGGATTACCCTCAGAATACGCTAATACAAACATTAAAGCTTTAAGTTCAATATTTACAAAAATAAAAGAAATAAAAGATTGGTTTAATTTTAATAACATAAAATTAATGATAGAACCTGGAAGATTTATTTCTGCTCCTGCTGTAAAACTAAAAACAAAGATTATTGGAATTCATGAAAATACAATTATTGTAGATGCTTCTGTATACAATGGAGACTTAGATGCATTAGTAGTTCCTGTAAAATTATTAGTAGAAGATGAATTAGATGAAGAAAATAGATCAGAAGGAAAAATGTATATCATAAAAGGCATAACTCCATGTTCAATGGATATTTTCAGATATAGGGTATATCTAAAAGAAAAGAAAATTGGAGATGTTATTACTTTCATTAATGCAGGAGCTTATAACTTCTCATCTGATTTTTGTAATTTAGAAAAATATCCAACGGAGATAAAAGAATGAATTTCATGAACTTAGCAAAAGAATATTCTAATGAAAAATCAAAGTTTGCAATACTAACAATACCTTATGAAGGTAATGTAACTTATGGGACTGGCGCATCAAAAGGACCTGATGAAATTATAAAAGCCTCAGAACATATGGAATATTATGAAGAACAATTTGACAAAGAACCTTTCATAGAAGGAATCCAAACAATTACATTACCAAAAATAGAAACAGAAAAAGAACTACTAAAAAAAGTAGAACAAAACTTTCCAAAAGATAAATTTACTGTATCATTGGGTGGAGATCATTCAGTAACAATTCCAATTATAAAAACATTAGGAAAAGAAGAAGACTTTGACATAATAATTTTTGATGCACATCCAGATTTCTTTGACTCTTGGAATAATTCTCAATACAACCATAGATGCGTTGCAAAAAGATCAATTGAAAAACACAACATCTTGGAAGTGGGAATTAGATCAATGGATGTTGATGAATTTGAATTAATAAAAGAAGATGATAGAATTGATATTATAAAATCATATGATCTAACTATTGAAAACTTCAAAGAAAAATTATCAAAATTAAAAAATAAAGTTTACATATCTATAGATGTAGATGCATTTGATCCATCATTTCTTAAAAATACTGGCACTCCAGAACCTGGGGGATTGCAATGGAAGGAATTAATAGATATGTTAAAAGTAATCTTTGAAGAAAAAAACGTAATTGGAGCTGACATAGTTGAATTTGCACCTGAAACAAACTTCAAAGCAGAAGCATATTCACTAGCAAGATTATGTTATAAACTCATTGCTTTGAAGAATTAACTACTATTAAGTGGTTAAAAAACGAAACATTTATATACTAGTTATACATATAATATACTATTATTTGAATAACTTATCAAATAATTAAAGGGGTGTTAAAATGAAAGATTTAAAAGAAATTATTTATGGATTAACTGCAGCAAGTTTGATTGCGTTATCACAAACATCTTGTTCTCAAAAGAGCGATATTGAAAAAAAAGTTGAAAAAAAAACAGAAGTAGTTCCTTCCAATTTGGAAAATCAAATTAAAACTTCAACTGAAGAAGAATTAAAAACTTATGAAATTAATTTAAAAGATCCAATTTATTTAAATGATGTTGTAGCAGATAGACTTAAAAATTATCAAATAGAACATCCTGGCTTAAAACTTAGATGTACTCTTAATAATGAAAATGAGATATATGAAGTTAAAGTAATTCCTTTACAAAAAAATGCTGTTTATGGCAAATTGGAAGATGATATTCTTGACTTAATGTATCAAAATAGAGAAAAAAAAGGTGTCAAGATTGAAGACATCCGAAAAGAAAGAGAACAATATATGAAAAAGAAAGAATAATCTTTTTTATTTATTTTTTTAATTTAAGAAAACATTTATATTCTAAACAAATTTATATTTAGTAATGGCAAATAAAGACATTATTAAAGAAGAAGTAATTGTTCCAGATACTTCTGTAATTATAGAAGGTTTCTTATCACGAAAATTAGAAAATAATGAATTAGAAGTAGATAAAGTCATTATTCACGAAGCAGTTCTTTCAGAATTAGAGCATCAATCTAATCAAAATAGAGCAAAAGGTTTCTTAGGATTAGATGAAATTGAAACATTAAAAAAAAGACTTCAAGATAATTTAGTATTCATGGGTTTAAAACCAAAC
>JAHWHN010000146.1 GCA_019323235.1 Candidatus Woesearchaeota archaeon
GGTCAAAAATATACAGTTCCAATTCCAGAACCTACTTCAACTGCTAAAGGAGAAGAAACAGAACAAACTACTGGTACTGTTATAGGTGCGGAAAATATGGAAACTGAACCTGCAAGTGAAATAACATTTAATGATGATCAAACTGAATTATTAGGAGATTCTCCTTCTATGCAAGCAGATGAAATTGATTTAGGTGTAGATAATGTTGAAGCTTCAGCTGATGCTGCAGAAGCGGGTATGGAAGAACCAGAAGGTGAAGAAATATCAAGTGAAGAAGAAATTGATGTAACATCTGATGAAGGAGGAGAATCTGAAGAAGGCGGAGATGAATTAGGATTAGGTGATGAAGAAGGTGGAGATGAATTAGGATTGGGTGATGAAGAAGAGGAATCTACAGAAGAATCATCAGATGAAGATTATGATAAATCTAAAGATATATCTGAAGAAGGTGATGATAATGATGAAGCAGCTGAAGAAATTACTCCAGATGTTGAAACTCCAGAAACTGCTCCAGAAGAATTAGAAAAGTCTGACTTAAGTTCTGAAGACGAAGTTGAAGTTGAAGATGTTGATGTAAAAGAAAAACCAGCTAATGCACCTAGAGTTTTCTTAAAAAAGAAAAATGTATCAGAAGGTAAAGTTGTAAAAAAAAACTCTAAGAGCTTAAATGAATCATTTAAAACTGGAGATTTGGTTACAGTTAATGGTGAAAAAGGAAAAATATTTGGTATTCCAGATAAAAAAAATCCAAAATATGGAAAAATTGCTTTAGTGTCTTTTAAAGGTGGAAATAAAGAAATATCATTAAAAGATATAAAGAAATTAAATGAAAATGCTCAGATTGGAGATACTGTAACTTTCGATAAAAAGAAAGGGTATGTTATAGGACAAACAGGTGATGGAGATTTAATTATACAAATTCAAGGTTCTACTGAAAAAGTTAAACCAACAAAAGTAAAAGCTGTAGGAAAAAAATCAGTAGTTGTTACTGAACCACCATATAAATTTGATAAAAACACATTACAAAATTTAACTACTAAATCACTATTCGAGCAATATGTACAATGCGGAATATTTATGGGGAATACTCCCGTAAAAACAAATAACTGCTACGTAAAATTCAACGAATGGAATGATGCTGAAAATGAAAAAACAGTTAGTGTAATTGTTGAAGGTAGTACTACATTACTTCCTAAATCTCAGATAAAGATTTTTGAAGATGTTAATGATTTTGCAAATCCTGATAATTATGTAGAAGGTTCTATTATAAATGAAGAATCTGGAGAAATTATCGAAAACGTATTAATCAATATGGTTGATTATACCCAAACTATTGGTGATTCTGACGAAGTTAGAATCGTTAGAAAATCAAAGGGAAAACATATCGTTGCAACAGCTCCTATAGCAATATTAAAAACAAAATAAGTTTTTAAATTAAAATAAGACTCGTTATTGAGTAATATTTAAAATGTCTTAGACATAGAGATGGGATTAATACCAATAGACAAATTTAATTTAAACCAATTTTATGAGAAAACACCACTACCACTAAAATATGTTATAGTAATATCTACTATAGTATTAAGTAGTTATTTTCTGTTCTCTAGAAAAGTGTCAAAAAATCAAATTGAAGAAATAACAAAAATAGAACAAACTATTAAATCAACTAATTCTCTTATTGATAAATTTGAAATATTTCAAGAAAAACAATATGAATATAATGAAGATGTGTTAGAATATCTTGGCGATGTTTATATATTGGTTGAGGAATTAAATGAAAATACAAACAAAAAATTTGATATACTTATCAAAGCCGGCGGGTCAAACACTAGTAGCATTTTAGATCAAATAACACTATTAAATGAATCATTCGAAAAACTTCACAGAGCATATACGCCTGATGAATTAAAAGAAACTAAAACATTACCTCCTTCTAGAATTTATGCTATACCAGTAGACGAAAAAGGTAATCAAGTGGATTCTATAATAGAATTAAAATAACAATTATTATAATGAAGCATTCTAAAAATAAAAATTTTTTCCAATTTATACCGATTATAATAATCATAATATTGTTTATATACGCTGTAATAGATGCTTCATATACGCAGCCAAAAAACAAAAAGAAAATAGATAGTGTTAGTACTGAATTTGTAAAATTACAAACTTATTTAGATAATAAAATACCCAAAATCGATTCTTTTTTAATTGATCATACAATAAAAATAAATGAGCAAAATAAAGAATTAAAGAAAATATCTAATATATCAAAACGTATAAAGTAAAAATTATTTTTTAATATTTTTTTAGGCGATTCAAAAACTTGTTTCGCCTTTCTTTATAAAATATTAAAGATTTAAATTTTAATGTGTTATTGCTTGTGGCCTCACATTAAAATTTAATTAAAAATTTCGACAAGAAAAAATTAAATTTGTTAAAAAAAGTTAAAAATTAATAAAAATGGCACATCACGTCAAGAATAAAGATCTTCGCGAAGAGATCATTATATGTAAAGAACAAGATAAACTTACAGATAAAGCATTAGATATGTTTATGGTAATGGCAGAAAAATTTTCAAATAAACTAACATATGTTTATCCTGAAGATAAAGAAGATTGTATATCATTTGCTGTAATGGACTGTTATCAATATTGGAGAGGATATGATCCAGAAAAATCTCAAAATGCATTTGCTTATTATACTCAAATAATAAAAAATGGATTTGCTAAAGGATGGAGAAGATTATACGGAAACATGCCAAAATCTTCAAAAATATCAATTTCTCAACATTCAATTTATAATTTATAAAATATATAATATGGCTGATATAATAGTGAGACTTAAACCTCAAGAAATTAAAAACAGAAACAAAATAATCAATGAATACAGTAGAACACACTACTTGTCTAATGAATACAGTATTCCAGAAATAATTAGTGGTCCTAGTGGAGTTCAAACATTTAATACTTTAGTTTTAGAATTTAATAAAATATAAATATGGCAATCAAGAAATTGTCTCTGACTATAAATGCTTTTGATGCGTCAGAGCTATTAGACGATTTAATATCTGAAATAAGAGATCAAGTTGATCACGTTGCTGCTATATGGCAGGCAAAATCTTATTGGGGAAATCCAATGGATGAAGTAGATATGGAAGAATTGCATAAACTCAAAAAAATGGGTTTAATTGATGAATTAATTGAGTTTAAACCGAATTTTGCTAAATATTCTCGAGAACAAGAATGTGATAAACGAAATATGGGAATAGATTTAATGAAACAAAATGGATCTTCTCATATACTCAATATTGATGCAGATGAGTTTTATGATGCAGATCAATTTAGATATGCTAAATATAAAATAAATAAATCCGGATATAATATTACATATTGGTCTTATGTTAATTATTATAGAGATTTTGAACATTATTTAGTTTATCCTTTTAGACCTTTCGTACAAGGCATACATTCAACATATTTTAAATATCAATA
>JAHWHN010000147.1 GCA_019323235.1 Candidatus Woesearchaeota archaeon
TCCTATTTGGGGGACAAATGTTCCTGGAGAGTTTAGATTACCTGCAAAAGGATTTGGAGGAGTATAATGTTAATTATTAATAAAAAACCAAAACCTAAAAGTAGATACAATCCACCTAATAGACCTTTAGTTAGTAAAGCTTCAGATGATACGTATAGAGAAAATTATGATAAAATTGATTGGAATTCAGAATATAAAGAAACTATAGATTCATTTTTAGATAATTATGCTAGGGGAATAAATTATAATAAAATTGATCGGGATAATGGTAAAAAGAATACAAATGATATTGTTGATTGGATTGCTCCTTCTTTTAAGGTTATGAGATTGGTTGAAATGGGGTTAGATGTAGGTAAGAATTTATTAATTAAATTAAAGAGAATATTTGAAATAATTTTAAATCATATAAAATATTCTTTAAGAATTATTAAAGTTATTATAGAATATGAGAATGTCTGTAGACAAATAGATAAAAATATAAGAGAATATATTAAAAGAAAAAAGAGATTCATAAAAACTTATAAAAAATTCTGTAAGGATCTTAAAAGTAAAGTAGATGTTAAATATTTATTAAAAATGGCTAATGATTTAGCTACATTTAATAATGAATCTACTAAAAAGACAATAGAAAAAATTCGAAAAGTTGAATTTAATAGGAAATTAAATTAATAGAGAATTAATAAGGAGAAAAAGAATGGAAGAAAAGAAAGAAAATAATAATGAAGCTATTTTGACAATTAAAATGGATTTGAATACAGGTAAAGTAAAAAGTGAAATCCTAAATATGGATATTAAATTAGTATTAGGATTATTAACTTCTGCTTTGCAATATTATATAGGTTCTTTGAATATACAAGAGAAAGAAAAATCAAGGATAGTAATTCCACAAAGAAGAATTACTAAACCTATAATAAAATAAAGGAGGAATAAGTTATGCCATATAGTTCTATCAAAGCCGCAATTAATGCTAATTTCCCAGTAACAGTTGAAGATATTAATTTAACTTTAGAACAGATTAATAAATTGGCTGATATATATGATGGGATTAAAACTAGTGAAAATGTAGATAATCCGATGGCGGTAGCTTGGGGAACTTGGAAAAAATTATATAAGAAAGAAGATGGAAAATGGATTAAGAAAATAGAGAAAAAAGAAGAGATGAAAAAAATAGAACCTTTAAATATTATGGATATTGATATACCTTTACATGTTTTTACAGTAGGCACCTGGAATGGCGTTACTGTTACTGAGAAAGATGTGGATGAAATGATTTCTAATTTTCAAAATAAAGTAGCAGAAGGTTATGTAACTGTAAATCATGATGATAAACTTACCGCACTTTTAGCAAAAACTTTAAAAGTTATGTCTTTAGGAAATGTGAAGACAATGTTTCGTAAAGGTAAAGATTTATTTATAACATTAAAAAGGGTACCTGCATTAATAGCACAATTAATTAATTCAGGCAGTATGGGAAAAAGATCTATTGAATTTTATAAAAATTATAAACATGGAAATGGTAATATTTATAAAAATGTTTTTAGAGGAATTACTTTTCACGGGGCTGATGGCTTTCCGGCGATAAGTACTCTATCGGATATTCCAAAATTATTTAAAGTTGAAGATCTTGAATTAGATATTTTAAATAATGAGGAAGAATCTTTAGATACATTAAAACAATTATTACCTGCTACATGTTTTAAAGAAGAAATTGAACAAGATGAAACACAAATAGTATCTTTATCTTTAGAAGAATTATCAAATATTAACAAGGAGGATAACATTAAAATGAAAGTTGAGATTTTAAAAACTGAATATGAAGAATTGTTATCTTTTAAAAATCAAAATGAAAACTTAATAAAAGAAAAAGAAACAGTTCAATCTGATATTACTAAATTAAAAACTGAAAATGATAATCTTAAAACTGAAAATGATAATCTTAAAACCGATGTAGAAAATAGCAAGAAAGAATTAGAACAATATGAAGCTTTAAAAACTAAAATTGCAGAAGATAATAAAAATGCAATTAAAAATGAAGCTAAAGGTTTTATCAGAAAAATGGTAGAAGAAAAAAAATTAAAACCTAAATATGAGGATCAGAAAATTAAAGATTACATTCGTTACAAAAATGAAAATGATGAAGAAGGTTTAAATCTTTTTAAAGAAGATTTAGAAACAAGGGATGAAATCATTAATTTTGATACCTATGTAACTGGTAATGATACTTCTACTAAAAAGAAAATTAATTGGGAAACTGGTGAAGGTTTAAATGAAGCTATTGATTTAAAAATAAAGGATAATCCTAAATTAACTTTTGAACAAGCTAGAATGGAACTTGAAAACGAATTTAATCAAGGAGGTAACTAATCATGACTATTGCTGTTGAACAAGTTAAAACATATAATATAAGAACTGAAAATTATGAAGCTAATGTTAGTTTAGCATCTTCTCAATATTGTGCCGTTGCTCCTGTTAGTGCTGCCAGTGGGAAAATGAAAGTTGGTTTACCTTCTGGACAAGGTGTTTTATGTAGAGGTATTGTACAGAATGCACCTGCCGCAGGCGCTCAAGCTAATGTTATGCAATTAGGTAGAAGTAAAGCAAAGGCTGCTTCTACTTTCAATAGTGGTGTAGAATTAACACCATCAGGAACAACTGGTACTTTAGAAGCCGCTTCCAGTGGTGATTATGTAATTGCTATTTCCGTTGACGCTTCTACTTGTGCTAATGCCATCGTTGTTGTTGATTTAGTACATCCATTTCAGAAAAATTAATAAGAAGGAGAATTAAAAATGTCTGTACAAAATTTAGAATTAAAACATATAGATGTCTATCTGTCTAATTTTGCTCGTCGTTATAAAACTGAAAATGATATTGCTGATTGGGTTGCTCCTTCTTTTAAGGTTATGCGACCATCAGATAAATATTTAATTTATGGAAAAGAAAATTTTAGAGTCCTAGATAATAAAGTAACTCGTAGAGTTGCCGCTAAAGAAATTGATGTTAAAGCTGATGAAAGTACATATTCTTGTGAAGAGTATATTACCGCTTCTTTTGTTTATGATCGAGATTTACTAAATATTGAAAAACCTATTCGATTAAAAGAAGAAAAAACTAAACAAATGAAGGATTCTCAAATGAGATCTAGGGAATATCGGGTTATGGCAATTGCTTCTTCCCCGTCTGTGGTTACACAAACTGCAGCCGCTACTGGAAATTGGGCAGTTGTCGCTTCTGGAACACCTGTTTCAGATATGGTAACTGGAATGACTACTATTGAA
>JAHWHN010000148.1 GCA_019323235.1 Candidatus Woesearchaeota archaeon
CTTGCAATTTCTTTTTGTGTTAATCCTTTTTGTAGCCGAATTTTCCTGCAATCAATACCATATTGTAAATATTTTGCTCGTAATACATCAGCTGTATCTCTAACAATTCTCTTTTGTTGTTCACTGCTATTGGGTAATCTAACCTCAAAATTTACCTTACGATTTTGACGATTTGGTTGCAGTGTAATATTAATGTTTTTGTATTTATCCCAGTATGATTCCATAATTTTCTCCTGTTTTTAAATTTCTAGAACTAATGGATCTCCTATAGTTCCATCTGTAAAATTAACGATTGAACAATTGTAAAAATATTTATTATCTATTTCTAGTTGTTTTCCTCCTTCTTCATGAATGTGTCCAAAAAAATGATATTTTAAGTTTTTAAGTTTTAATGCCTTATTTGTAAGATAATCACATCCTAATTTTCTCCAATCTAAAATATCTTTTGGTGGTCCATGAGAAATTAATATATCTATATCATTATCAATATTTTCAATATATTCTTCTCTTTTTTTATCTTCTACTGTCCAGGCCCAATGACCCCAAATTGGAGTCCAAGGATATCCCCAGAACTTGATTCCATCTATTGTAATTGAACTATCCATTAATACGGTTACATTTGATGGTTGTCCTAACGAAACCATATTGAAGTATGTCCAGATATCATGATTGCCAGGTACATATATACGATGTTGATATTTACCTACATTTGAGAACCAATTAAAAAATTTAAATTGTTCTTGAAATGTCCCACTATTAGTTGCATCACCACAATGAATAAGAACATCACCATTTACTGGAATATTCTTAATTAGGTAATGTTTATTGTGAGTATCTGACAATACCGTTATTTTCATTACATATCACATCCTAATTAATAATTTTTTCTTCTCCAAATATCAATACATCATTTAACCAAAATCCACCATTACGTTGTTTAGTATGAATTATATTAGTAACTCCTAGTTTAAATGCTATTGTCTCATTATCTGGTGCTTCTGGCCATGAGAATTCTAATACTTGATCATTTTTAATAGATAATATTTTATATACGCCATGTTTAGTTTTAGTAATAGATAGTACAGCTGCTGTATCCTTATCTAGTAGATTTTTAATTGTTTTTCTTTGTTCAGCGTTTAAAAATGACATATGTACCTCATTTTACTGTTAAAATTGGTTCATTAATTCTTTTATACATTTATTATTTAACTTCATACCATGTTTAACATAAAGTTTAATATTATGATAGTTATGTTTACGGCATGCAAGCCATAAACAGTGTGTAGAATATAGATAAGTTTTAAATTCTAATACCATTTCATCTGAAAGTTTTTGATATACTACTACATAACCCCATCTAATTCTTTTTTTAAATTCACGCATAAAACGTATAGGGAATTGATTATGTCGTGATAAGTTCCACCAATTTAATTTATCAGCGTTTCTTCTTATTTTTTTTATTTGTCTTTGGGTTAATTCTTTCATGATATTAACAACTTTCTCATTGCATTATCTAACTTCATATCGTGTTTAATATAAAGTTTAATATTATGATAATTTTTATAAGTATAACATTTTAATTGGTGATATTTATTAAATAATTTACTTTTAAATTCTAAGAAAAGTTCTTCTGAAAGTTTATGATGCATTACAATCCGATAAAAAAGCATTTCGTGTGAGAATTCTCTAATAAAGCTTTCAGAGAACTGTTGGTCAGCAGTATATGGAATCCAAGACCATAGTATATAATCTTGAAATTCTCTCATAAAATCTTCAGGAAGAATACACTTAGAAGATAACCAAAACCAATCTCTATTGTCAGGATCTTTTCTAATCTTTTCAATATCTTCTTGAGTTAAAATTTGCATGGTATTAAATGTTTCTGTATTATATAATTAAGTTTAAATCCATGTTTTAAATATATTTTTATATTATTATAATTTTGATTATAACAACATTGTTCAAAATATTCGGTATCTTCTAAATAATCTTTAAACTCTAAGAACAGTTCTTCTGAAATTTTTTGATGTTTTGCAATATAATACCAATTAACTTTATCGTGGAATTTTCTTATGAGATTATCTGAAAGTATTTGACATGCCGAGATATTATTCCAATGAACATATTTGCTGGATTGAATAATAAAATTCTCTGAAAGTTTTTGATATGTTGAAATATGATACCAATTCACTTTATCTCTAAGTTTCCATATAAAATTTTCTGAAAGTTTTTGATATTTACAAATATAGTACCAATGTAAATAATCTCGAAATTCTTCTATAGAGTCTTCAGAAAGTTTTTGAAATGCTGAAACTCTTTCCCAATTAAGATATTCTTTGAATTCTCTCATAAAATCTTGTGGAAGAATATAATTTGTACATAAATCTTGCCAGTGTATTATATTAGGATTTCCCCTAATACCTTCGATTTTCTCTTGTGTTAATTCTTGGTCAGCGAAGGACATTTTCTTTAATCCTTTTAAAGAAATTCATAACTTGTTTATTTCTTAATATTAATATACAGACAGATACTTGTATTCCAGCCATTGCACTAGCCAGTAATCCAGTAACAGTAGAACCAAATAATAGATATGTAAATCCTGCAGCTGTTAAATCTGTCCATAGATGTTTAGATAACATAAAAGTTTTTATCTTATCTGGTAATTTCTGAAATATAAAATAAAATCCACCATTTGATAAACTAGCTAAAATGAGAGCATTAGTAATCATTATTACTCCTTGTTTAAGACATCAGGCATTTTGCTCTTTTTAATCTTAAATGTTCTCATTCCTGCTACTCCTGTATTGGTTGGCTGTATATTTTCCCAATTATAAGTACACCACATACATCTATAAGGACATTGTATATGCGCTGTAAGAAGTTCTTCTGTATTGGTATCTTCTGTATCTAGATAATACATATCTTGTTCTGTAATGCTTGTAGAGCATCCTGTAGTGTATGTATTATTTATAAGTGTAACTGTTGATCTAATATTTTTAGATATCTTATTAATCGCGGCATTAATAATATTTTCATTTAGATATCCATCAGATGTTGTATTATATAAAGGGAGTAGATGAGAATATCTACGTGCTATAACTGTTTTATTTTGATATAACGGTGTAAGTTTAATTTGCCACAATTGATTATCTATATTAGTTTCTATTTCACGAATACATAATATAATTTTATTTGTATCTATTATTGTTGGATAAAATGGATTAATGTGTAATGTAATAGGAATATTATGGCATTGTTTATGTAATATTATAAATTCTGATATGAAATGATCAGTTAATCTAGGATTATATTCTGGAGTCCAGATAACTTCTATAATAGAATTCTTTTTATATTGAATCTTTTTAAATTCCATTAAGAAGTCTAATGGGTTTCTAGTAGTTAATATTTTAGGATCTAATGTGTCTTCCCATTTATGTCTTTGAGTTTCTGAAGCTCCTAAAGATGCTATTTTTATCATTATCTTTTCCTATTATGAGTTATACGAGTTAATAATTTCATATGCTTTTTCTAAATTATTATTATTACATTGACCTACTCTGATTATCTTATCTGTTTCTGCCCAAATAATTCCATGTGGATCTACTCTAATTTCTCCACAGAAATCTGTATCAAATCTTACTTCTCTATATCCAAAACCTATGCCTTCTTCTTCTATATCTTCTTGATGCTTTATAGCCTCACC
>JAHWHN010000149.1 GCA_019323235.1 Candidatus Woesearchaeota archaeon
AAAAGAGTATTAAAAGAGACATTGAAGAAAAGTTAAAAGACCCAGTTAAAAAAGAACCTGAAAAAATTGTTAAAGTGGAACAAATCATTGAAGAAGTAAATAATAACAATAAAATTAAACCAGATGAAATATCAACAATAAAGAAAATAAATAAATACAATTATGACTTATCTAAAAATTGGAAGTTAAAATATGAAGATAACAAATTATTAGCATATAATGATAAAAAAGAATTTAATATTTCTGAAAACTTGGCAAAATATACAGATTACAATCTTGAGAAAATATTTATTAATTATATTACAGAAGAGGATTCATCACCCTTTATATTACTAAACACCGAAAAAATAGATTATAAATTAAGAGCGAAAATATGTGACAATAGTATTTTTATAAATTTAGATGAATTAAATGGTAATAAAAATAGATATTCATTTGATTTAAAAGAGAATTTGAACTTTTTTATAGATTATATTTCATTAAACAAATATGAACCCTCAAATGAAGATATGAATAATATAAAAATATATGAAGATTGGTATCTTAAAAAATCAAGTTCAATAATAGTTATAGAAAATTCAAAAAATAAAATTTCAATTAATTTTAAAGAATTATATGATAAACTAACTGAGAATTGTGAATACTTTATGAAGAAAGATTTTAATAAACCCAATTACAAAATTAATTATGATGGTCTTTTTGAAAATTTCTTTACTTTTAATATCACTAACAAAAATGAACAATATAAATTACAATTTGTGAAAGATGAAGAAACCGATTGTTTCGTTGTAATATTGAATGTCCCAAAATCTAATATACTAGATAAATACAAACATCTTTTCCATAAAGACTTTACTTCACCAGGAGGAATCTCTTTCATGAATTCAAAAGGATTACCTTCTTTTAATAATGAAGATATAACAAGAATTAGATTAATACATCCATTATACAACGAAGATTTATCTAAATTTAAATTTGGCGAATTAGGATATGAAGTAAATGAAAAATCTAATGAAATTAAAGTTAAAAAACCTGAAATAATAGTACCTTTAGAAATAGAAAAACACATTATTAAACCTACAGAAAAAGAAGAAACATTACCTATTAAATTAGATGATAAAATTTCTTATGAAATTAATAATAACTGGAATTTAATTTATGAGAAAGACAAATCTAAATTCTACCTTAGAAATGATAAAATAGACCAAACATTCAATCTATCTGAAGAATTCGATAAAAGATCCATTTTCGATGAAAAAGATAAAATTGAATTAGTTCAACTTAAACAAAAAACCTATTCTGATTATTCCCCAGTAAAATTTAATATATTATCAGATAAATATTCTTTTGATATAGGTATTAAAGAAAGCACAGGTAAGATTAAGATTAACATATCTGAAACTACAAAAAACAAATCAAGAAGAGAATCTGAAAGATTTGAAATAAATCTAGACACTAATACCAGAAATTATGAAATGAGAAGATTAAGATAATACATTCTAAAGATTATTACTTTATATCTTAAGAAAAACATTTAAAAAATCTAAAAATTAATTAAGTTCATGAAATTCTTTGCTAAAGGAAGAAGAGGGTATATTTACAGAGAAGGCAATATTGCAAAGAAAATTACAAATCCTAAATCTAAAGCAATAAATAGAATCCAAAACGAGATTAAATTTCTTAAAATATTAAATAAATATAATATTGGTCCTAAATTATTAAAGAGTGGAAAAGACTACTTCACTTATGAATTTGTTGAAGGTCAATATATGGATCAGTGGTGGAAAAAAGCAAATATAAAACAAAAGATAAAAGTTTGCAAGAATCTTCTACATCAATGTTATATTCTGGATAAATTAGGCATTATAAAAGAGGACATGCATCGTCCTTCCAAAAATGTTGTAATAAAGAAATATAATGTTCCTGTTTTAATCGATTTTGAAAGATGTCATTATGGAGAAGGTAAAAATGTTACCCAATTATTACAATTTATGGGAAATAATCTCATCCCTAGAAATAAAGCAATAAAATTAGCAAAAAAATATAGTAAAGAAAAAACTATTTCTTTTTTCCCTTTTTAACTTCTTTGTCAAGATTTAATTCATCAAGAAGCTCTTTATACCTATTTCTGATTGTAACTTCAGTAACTCCTGCTACATCAGCCACTTCTCTCTGAGTTCTCTTTTCTCCATGAATTAAAGCAGAAACATACAAAGCAGCTGCTGCAATTCCTGTTGGTCCTCTTCCAGAAGTTAATTCCTGTTTCTGTGCCTTTTCTAGAATCTTAATTGCTCTTGACTGTGTTTCAGGACTAAGTTTTAAAGAACTTGAAAATCTTGCAATATAATCAACAGGATTAGATGGCAAAATTGTAATCCCTAATTCTCTTGTAACAAATCTGTATGTTCTTCCAATTTCTTTTTTATCAATTCCTGATGCTTCAGATAATTCATCTAGAGTTCTTGGAACTTCATGTCTTCTGCAAGCCGCATATAATGATCCAGCTACAACAGATTCCATACTTCTTCCTCTTACCAGTCCTCTTTGTACAGCTAAAGTATAAATTCTTGCTGCTTCTTCTTCAACAGATTGTGGAAGTTTCAAGTATGAAGCAACTCTTTTTACGTCTGCTAGAGCTAATTTTAAATTTCTTTCAATAGCAGTTGAAATCTTATACTGCCATTTCCTTAATCTCATAAATTTACTTCTATTTTTGTCTCTTAATTGATATATGTCTCCTCTCTGACCAATTTCAGTACCCATACCCTTATCGAATTGAGTATAAGTCATTGGAGCTCCCGTTCTTCTTTTCTTATC
>JAHWHN010000150.1 GCA_019323235.1 Candidatus Woesearchaeota archaeon
AGGTTCACCTTTTGTATCACCTACAACATCACCTTTTTATGTAACTTCTAATTTTTTAATTAATTCTATTGCAATCTTTAGTTCTTGTTGCAATGGTATTCTATCTTCTTCAGTTACTTTTGACATTTCTGTTATTAATTTTTGATATAAGTTTTTGAATTTATTCATTAGGTTTTTCCTCTTCTTCCATTCCTTTTTCAATAGAAACTTTTTTACCGTCTTTAATAACAGTTAACTTAGTTCCTGGTAGAGGTTTTTGTTCTAACTTAATATATTCTTCTGTTTCATCACCTGATTTGTCTGACTTAATTCTTTCAATTTTAATACTGCCACGTAAGATAAAAGAAAACATCATTCCAATACCGATAAGAATAAGAAACCATCCGACATATTTCCAAAAGCTTTTTGGAATATATTTGATAGCTCCACAAATCATAGCTATTGTATTTGGTGTATTATTTCTTCCTAACATAATACAATTATTTATAATTAATTATACTTCCAATATGGTGTATAATTCACTTTTCCGTTTGTCATTCCTTCTCCAGCCATATGAATGTTTAAAGCTATCTGATCTAAGTCATTAAGAGTTTTAGCCCAATTTGCTTTCTGTACAAACAATGGTGCTTTCTTAGGATGTTGGAATTCTTTAATAAACTCAAGTAACATTTCTTTTTTAGTGTCAAAATGTTTCTCTGCCCAAATGTCTTCAATGTTAATCTTTTTCATAATAGTTCCTTAAATAATTTTTCATTACCTTCACATTTTATTTTTAACTTTTCAATCCATTCTTTATTTTTAACTTTGAACATATATGGTACACCAGGTGTCTTATATTTGTTTGCTTTACAAACTACTCCTTCAAAAGTCATACCTTCAAGTGTTCCGTTTTCAACTGATTCAATAAACGGCTGATTACATTTACCTGTGTATAATAATTTTGCAGTTTTAACATCTTTAAATGTTTTAAGAAATTCTCTAGGAAGTAAAAAACCTTTCTTATGTATTTGTACATCAAATAAGGTTAGTCTATGTTGTTCGTTTTGGTGAGTTCCGGCGAAAGAATTATCTCCATGAAATTCTAAAAAGCAAGTGACTTTCTGCCATCTATTTTCTTTAAATATTTCATGCAGTTGATCTTTATATAAGAAATTAAAAATTTGTATAGATTCTCCAAGTATAGGAGTTCGTTCGTCAATTAATTGTCTACGACTTCCAAACTTTTCAAATCCATTCTTTCTTGTCCATTCAACACGTATGTTTGAACCATCTAATTTATTAAATGCATAAATGTCTAATGAACTTGATATTGTTCTATCTATTGAGGGATATTGTTTCATACAAAATATAATTCTCCATTTTTAATTAATTTTGTTAATTTGTTATTGTCTAAATTCTCTTTATAGTATCTACAAAACTTGTTTTTCTTTTTAACAATCTTTTCACAAATTCTGTTTCGGATTATATTTGAATCAACTTGGCTAGGTTGCCAATCATTTTTAAATTCTTCAGGAATGTCTTGTAGTTGAATATTTGTGCCAGGATTAAATCCTCTGTTAATCATCTCTTTATTAACTTCTTTTAACCTATTATAAAGGTACGTTATCTTCTTTTTAAAGAAGTTCATGTGTCCCTTGCCTAATTTAAAATCTGTTGGTATAGCGCTCTTTATAAGAAAATTATTCGCCTTTAAAGAACCGATTATCATTGTTATCTCAACTGATTCTGCAACTAAATGTTGGTCAGCTAAATATTTAGGATTAACTCCTACATTTACTCTTGACATAATTTCTCCTTAATTATTACTTAATTAATATACAACATTAAAATAAAATTACAACAGTTAAACAAAAAAAAGCCCTCAAAAAATGAGGGCTTAAAACATTTATCACACTTTTACTGTTTTATTTCTTTATTGATATTTTTTCAATTTGTGGTTGATTTTTATCAAACATATTTCCAAATAATATACTTGAATTTTCTGGAAGCACATTAGATGGATATGAACCACACCATTTCTCAGCATATTTTAAATTTGCTTTTGCATTAATTTCCATTACTTCAAGTTTTTTCAATGCAATAAGAGTTTCAAGAGCTTTCTCTTTTTGTTGTGCTACATAAAGGTCTTTATCAGCAATAGTTTGTTCTTTTTTGTTGCTAATTTCAGTTTCCTTAAGGTCCTGTTCAGCAAGCTTAACTTTCATAGTTCTTTCAATCAATAGTTTCTGTGCTTCCCTATCAGCATCAATGATTTCTTTATTCTTCAACTGTTCAGCAGTTTGTACTGCCATTTCAGCATTAATTTTGTCATCAATTGCTTTCTGGATATCTTTATTGATATAGGTAATTTCACCAATCATACCAACGTGATTAACTGTAATACCGAATGTTTTGAAATGTGTCTTTGCTTCATCAAACGCTAGCTTAAAAACATCAGCTTTCTTTTTCTTACATTCGTCGACTGTCATTTTACCAAATTCTCTAGTAAGAACACCAGCAATATGTCTACGTATATTTGTATTAGCAATATCTTCCAAGCTTCTTCCATTCATTCTATAAAGGAAAAGAGCTGTATCTTCTTCAATAACCATACAATCTAAAGTACCACCCATATAGAATCCTACGGAATCGGCACTTTCTACAGTAAAACTATCATCATTAGGAGAGGTACCTTTTTGAGGACTTGCAACCCATTCTGTAGATACAGGAGTTCTATTAACTTTTAATACTTGAACTGTAGGTACCCATTTATAACTATACCACATACGACCAGTGGAAACTGCTTTTTGAGGAATGTCTATTTTCTTTGCAGATACTTTATTAGATTCCAAATAATCTTTTGACCACAATTTTTTCTGTGAATCTTTATTATCACCTTGAAGAGGTATCACAAAAGCCGTTTCATTAGCTTTAACTTCTTCAAACATTGGTACTTGATACGGACCACAACTTGTCAACAAAATCATTGACACCGACATTAACATTACAAACAGACTAGTTTTCTTCATTACTTTTTTCCTTATTTTGTTTTTCTAGTTCTTCTGACTCTTTATCAGCTATTTTCTTTATAGATTTTCCAACGCTTCCGATTGCGCTGATAGCTAATAATCCGTAAATACACCCAAACACGATATTCATCGTTTTCCTAGATTCATTTATAGCTTCTAGTCCAACAACTGCTTCGTCTGATGGTTCTGCTTGTTTAGCTGCAACTTTGCTTTCTGCTAACCAAGTTGAACTGTCGAGCGTTCGATGGGTC
>JAHWHN010000151.1 GCA_019323235.1 Candidatus Woesearchaeota archaeon
AGCAGAATTTTCTAATAAAAACCTATTTACTGAAATTGGTAAGGGCATGAAACTTTTAAAATACTGACTAAAAGCTTTTATTTCATTAACAGTTAAATTCTCTGAGGCAGGATGCGTTATATTATCATAAAGAAGTCCAGTAGGCCAAAAATCATCATTAAATACCTGATATATGATTAAATCTGCGTCATATTCTTCAACTGCCTTTTTCACAAGAATATTTTTTTGAATGGAGTTATATGCATGGACACCCATATTCCAAACTTCAACATCATATCCTTTAGAATTTAATTTTTGCTCAATTAAAGAAGGATATGCGTCTTGTGCTTGCAACCCTGCACCAAATGTAATTGAATCTCCAATGACACAAATCCTAAATTTAGATGTTTTTAATTCTCTGTCAATATCTCTGAATCCAAAATTATTTGTTACTTTATCCCCATTAACATAATAGTTTGATTTAATTTCATAGGATAAAACCGGATTTTTTGAAGATTTATGATAGGAAATATCTGATTTTTGTAAAAGGAGAGTGATATTTGAGTTATCTAATTGTTCAATAGATAATGCAATTATTTCTACTATAATTATAGTTATTATTAAGATGAAAGCAAATAACATAAAATTGTGATACTTTTTTTTTCTCATGTTCCTGGAACTATAACTTGATTTACAATTTTTTCTCTTATAAATAGAATAATATCAACAATTAGTGTAATTATTAGAATAAAAAGAACGATTCCAAATTTAAATATTCTATTCATTTTAAATATTAAATATTATTTTTCCTGTTTTTAGGATATTCCAAATATCACAGACAATACAGTTTTCTTTTACTTTGGTTTTTAGATATTCAATGTTTAAGTTTTTGTAAACATCATGATTAACACCAATAATCAGTAAATCTGCATCTTTAAGTGTTTCTTCATAATTGAGGTTATATTCTTTAATAAATGGGTCCTGGCAAAAAACTTCACATTGTTCTCTTATTAGAGTTTTTTTAATTTTAAATGAAAGAGAATTTCTTTGGTCATCAATATTTTTTTTAAAGCTCATTCCTAGAATTACTGCTTTTTTATTTTTTAGATTTATTTTTTGTTTAACTTCATTTATAAGATAAATTGGAAGATTTTCATTTATCCTCCAGCTTGCTGAAATTAATTCATTAAAAGGTACATTATTGAGGAGGAAATATCCATCTTTATAAAGACAAGGTCCAGCACTAAAACCTGGCAGTGCAAGACCGCCTCTTTTATAGTTGTGATTTATTAAATTAGTAATTTCATAAATATCTTTTTTGTGCTGCATAGAAAGGATTGTAAATTCATTTGCAATTGCAAAATTTATATATCTGTACATATTGGTAAAAATCTTAGCTAATTCAGCAGATTTTGCGTCTGTTATTAAGCATTCATTTGTAATATTTGAGAATATTTCTTCAGCTTTTTTTGAACTAATGGTATCAATTCCACCTATGATTTGAGGAATTTCTTCAATTTCTTCTAGTGCATTTCCTTCTGCTATCCTTTCCGGGCAAAAAGCTAAAAAAAAGTCTGAACCACATTTTAACTTGGTTTCTTTTTCTAATATGTCTTTTATATATTCTGTTGTTCCTGGCGAAATTGTGCTTCTAAGGATTATTAGATGATTTTTTTGCAGGTTTTTGGAAAGCAGTGGTAATATATTATCTATCTGGCTATAATCAGGGTTAAGATGCTCGTCAACCGGAGTTCCTAAAGTTATAATAATAGTTTGCGAATCTTTTAGTTTTTCAATATTATTTAAGCTTGGAAGAAAAGTCTTATTATGATATCTTCTAAGAAGCTCTCCAGCTCCTTTTTCCATAAAGGGCATTACTCCTTTTTGAAGTTTTTCAATTAATTCTTTATCTTTGTCCATGCCGTAAACTGTATACCCAGCTTTGCAAAATGAAAGAGAAAGTGGCAAACCAACTCTGCCTAGTCCTATAATACAAATTGCCCCCATAAGAATTTGAAATCAAAGTGTTATTTTAAAGATTTTGTTCTATACCAATCTACATATTCCCTTAATCCCTCAATTAATTCAATTTCAGGGGAAAATCCTAAGATTTTGCTTATTTTAGAAACATCAGGTACGCGTCTTTTTATGTCATGTTTAAATCCGCTGACATATTTTACCTTGAAAGATTCTTTCATTTTACAGATATCCCATAGCATCTTTGCAAGCTCAATCATTTTTGTTTCCTTATTTGTGCCGATATTAAAATCTTCATTGAGGGATTTATCAGATAAACTTGCTATAACTATTCCTCTGGCAATATC
>JAHWHN010000006.1 GCA_019323235.1 Candidatus Woesearchaeota archaeon
AAATAATTTAATGTTCTCAAACAATTCTGTTGATGAAAGAATTCAAGAACAATTTAAGAAATATTGTATTGGTAAAATTATAGATAGATTACAAGTTGGAGGAATTGCTTCTAACTTAGCATCAGAAGTTTTAGTTGATTATAGTGCTGGAGTGGCTTTACCATCATTAAATGCAGCAACTTATGGATTAGTAAAAAAAGTAGTAGCAATAGAACCAGACTTACATAAAAAAGCAGGTATGGAATTAATAGCTGAAACTTTTGATTATTTCAAAAACAAACCAAACATAGTATCTTTACCAGATGAAAGAAAATTCAAATCTTATAAAAATAAAAAAGGAAAGTTCTTAATCTCTCTAGCTCCTCACAAAAGCACAATAAAACCTTCTTTTTTTAGTTCAGGTTATAGAGAATCTTTAACATCAAAACCTTGCACTCCTGAAGAAGTAATGGAATTCATAAACAATTATAATTTTGAAGGTGTAATTTACTTCCCAAGTGAGAAGAGAGAAATTCAAAATATAAAAGATTCATCACTCTACATTTCAAAAAATGACCCAGTAACTCAATATTGTGATAGATTTTTCTATTTAGTAAAAGATGAATTTGAAAATGTCAAATTTATAGTAACAAAATCTGGCGAAAAAGCTGGAGTTATTGCTCACAAATCTAAAGAATTGTAAAATTCTAAAAACATTTAAAAATACTCATCATATTCTGAAACCTATGGTATTAGATAAGTTAAGTAATAATTTAAAAAATGTACTAAGCAAAATTTCAAATTCAATGTTTGTTGATGAAAAATTAATCAACGAAATTGTCAAAGAAATTCAAAGAGCTTTACTACAATCAGATGTAAATGTAAAATTAGTCTTAACTTTAACAAAAAAAATTAAAGAAAGAGCTCTTAAAGAAAACCCTCCTGGTTTAGATAAAAAAGAAGCTCTAATCAAAATAGTTTATGAAGAACTAGTAAATTTCTTGGGTGAAGAAAGAAAAGATCTAAATCTAAATGAAAAGCCATCTAAAGTAATGATGGTTGGTTTATTTGGTTCAGGTAAAACAACAACTTCTGGAAAATTAGCAAAATATTTCTCTAAAAGAGGAAAGAAAGTTTGTTTAGTAGGATTAGATGTTTGGAGACCTGCAGCCATGAAACAATTAAAACAAAATGCAGAGGCTGTAAAAGTAGATTACTATATAGATGAAAAAGAAAAAGATCCTGTAAAAATTTGGAATTCATTTAAAGAAAAAGAAAAAAATTACGACTTAATAATTATTGATACTGCTGGTAGAGATGCATTATCTGAAGATTTAATTGAGGAAATAGAACTAGTAACAAAAACAGTTGAACCTCAAGAAAAACTATTAATCTTATCAGCTGACATTGGACAGACTGCAGAGAAACAAGCATCACAATTTCATGAAAGTTGTGGCATTACTGGAATTATTGTAACAAAAATGGAAGGTACTGCAAAAGGTGGTGGTGCTTTAACTGCTTGCGCAGTAACAGAAGCTCCAATCAAATTTATTGGTGTCGGGGAAAAGATGGATGATTTAGAAGTCTTCAATCCTCAAGGTTTTGTATCTAGAATCTTGGGAATGGGAGATATTGAAGCACTATTAGAAAAAGCACAAGAAGCAGTAAATGAAGAAGATGCTCAAGATTTAACTAAAAAATTAATGAAGGGTGAATTTAATTTAATAGACTTATATGAACAAATGAAGATGATGAACAAAATGGGTTCAATGTCTAAACTAATGAGTATGATTCCTGGGATGTCTTCATTGAAAATGCCAAAAGAAGTTCTTGACGTTCAAGAAGATAAAATGAAAAAGTGGAAGTACATAATGGATTCATGTACAAAAGAAGAATTAGAAGATCCAGATAAAGTAATCAGTTCTGAAAGAATTGAAAGAATAGCTAAAGGTTCTGGTGCTGATGTATCTGATGTAAGAGAATTATTAAAACATTACAAAAAAAGTAAAAAATTCATCAAACAATTCGGTGGTTCTGAAAAGAAAATGCAAGGAATGATGAAGAAAATGCAGAAAATGGGTGGCGCCGGAATGCCAAAATTCTAATTAACGCTGAACGTAATCTTTACCATTAATCATACAATCGTAGGCAATTTGTAATTCAGAAGCAACATATCCCATATGTTCTAAATTAACTAATTTACGTTTAGCAATTTCCTTAATAATCTTATCAGGGTCTTTACCAAACAATTCTAAAACCATTTTATGTTCAGAATTAACAAAACCACACTTCAATAAATTATCTTCAATTTTAATCAAGAAATAACCATTTGGATCTTGATTCCAAGGAAAACTAAGTTTATCACAATCTACAACTTCTCTATTATCTTCATTAAAATCAATTTCGAAAAACGGACATTTTTTACTCATATAATACAAAAAACATCATTCATTCTTAAATTTAACCAAAAAATACGAAAGCTTTTTAACTAAATTATATATTCTAGAGACTATGCATTACATATTTATCCACGGAAGTTATTCACACCTAAGGATCTAATTTTTCTAGAGTAAGCTATATTAAACAATTAAAATATTTCAATTTATACAAATTGATTAAAATTTATTTTTATTAAAAAAACAAATTCAAGGTTAAAAAAATGGTCATAGTTAAAGATTTCAAATGGAAACAAGGCATTACTGTCAGGGAATTGATGAACAATTTCAGTAGTTTAGGATATCAAAGTGTAGAGTTAGCAAGAGTATCAGATGTATTTGTAAGAATGAAGAAAAACAATGCAAAAATATTTTTGACCTTCACTTCAAATATGGTAACATCAGGATTAAGAGGATTTTTTGCTCAAGTAATCAAATTAGGAATGGCAGATATAATTGTTACAACTGTTGGTGGAATAGAAGAAGACATTATGAAAGCCAAAGGAGAACAGTTCAAAGTTGGAAGATTTGATACAGATGATGTAGAACTTCATGAACAAGGATTAAATAGAGTTGGTAATATCTTAATTAATACTGAATCTTATATGAACTTTGAAGATAAAATCATGCAAATTCTTGACATATTATATCAAAAACAAAAAAGATGGCCAGTATCTGAAATGTTGAAAGAAATTGGTTTAATGTTAGATGATGAAGACTCAATATTATACCAAGCAGCAAAAAAAGACATTCCAATTTTCTGTCCAGCAATTACTGATGGTGGTTTTGGATTTCACTTATACATATTTCAACAAAAACATCCAGATTTCATAGTAGATGTAGTAAAAGATTTTGGTAATATCTTAATTTCAACTTCTCATGATGAGAAAAAAGGAGTTATTGCATTAGGAGGAAGTATCTCAAAACATCACGCTATCTTATCCACATTACTAAATGGTGGAGCTGAATATGCTGCTTACATAACAACTGCTCATAGAACATCTGGAAGTATGTCTGGAGCAACTACTAACGAAGCAAAGTCTTGGGGTAAAGTAAAAGATGATGCAGACATTGCAACTGCAATTGGTGACGTAACAATATTATTTCCATTAGCAATGATTGCAGCACTAGAAGAATTAAAAGAAGAAGGATTATTAGATGAGGAATAAAAAATGAAAACACCATTCTTTGAATTATCAAAAAGTATAGCAATAAAACAACTAGAAAAAACATCACAGTTTGCAGATATTGTTTCATATAGTTCA
>JAHWHN010000152.1 GCA_019323235.1 Candidatus Woesearchaeota archaeon
AACACCATATTTGTTATTCTTAAGGAATTTAATGCATTGAGCTGCAACAGAATCATCATCTACAATTATACTGTTAATCTTTCCTCCTGCCGCAATTTCTAAAGCAGTTGAGTATTTAGAACTTACACTTCCTAATTGTGCAACAGTACCATAAACTCCTTTAAACTTACTATCAAGAATTTTTTGAACTGCTTCATTCTGCATCGAAACTTCTTTTAATCCTGCCTGTCTAACGCTTAATTTTGACAGTTCCTCTTCTCTGATTGCTAGTTCTCTTTTAAAATTAATAATCTTAGCTGCAATTGATGAATCTTCATTCAAAGTTTTGTTTAATTCTAAAGTTGCTTGTTTAAATTCATCTCTTTTATTCTTTAAATCTTCAAGTTCTTTTTTATGTTCTTTTTCAATTTCATGAACTTTTTTCAATCTATCATCCATGCTTGAAATCATAAATTCTAGTTTGTCTTTTTCTCTGATTAAGGACTGCTGTCTTTCTCTTAATGAATCAATTTCAGATTGTAATTTTTCAGTTTTAGAATCAATTTCCTCAACATCCTTGTCAACTTTTTCTAAATCTTCTCCTAATTTATTTTTCTTTTTGAATTTTTCAATTGAAAATTCTACCTGCTCTTTTTCTTTGTCTCTGCTTTTAATTTGTTTTTCTAGATCTTCTTTTTCTTTTTCAAAATTCTTAATTTTATTTTCAATTTCTTTATAGCTTGCATCTAATTGCTCTCTTCTTTGAGAAACTCTTTCAATCTCATTTTTACATGAGTTAATTCTTTCTCTGTTTTTTGCAATATCAACTCTTAAATTTTCAAGTTCTTTTGAAATTTGAATCTGTTCTCTTTCTCCTCTTTTTTCAATTTCTTTGGAGATTTCTTCTAATTCTTTTTTCTTTTCAAGATTTGATTGTTTTAATTCTTTTATTTGTGAATCGTATTTGTCAAATTCTTCAGTTGCCTTGTTTTTTCTTTGTTCTAATTCTTCTTTTTCGGCTTCTTTTCTTTCAATTTGAATTTTTAGATATGATGCTTTATTATGTCTTATTTTGTCGTTTAAATCTCTGAATTTCAATGCTTCATCTCTGTCTTTTTTCAGTTCTCTAAGATGAGTCTGTTTTTCTTTAAGTATGATTTCTGCACCATTTAATTTTTCTTCTACTCTGTCCAGTTCTCTAACTGCTTTGTCTTTCTTTTCTTCATAAATATTAATCCCAGCTATTTCTTCAATTAATTTTCTTCTTCTTTCAGTTGGCATTTCAGTAAATCTGATTATGTCTCCCTGAAGAACAATATTATAACCATCTGGATTAATTCTTGCGTGAGAAAGCATTTCAAGAATTTGATTTCTTGTTCTTGTTTTGTCATTTATTTTATATTTTGACTGACCATTAGGTTTTATGATTCTTGTAACTTTTATTTCTTCGTCTTCAACAGGAAATACTTTTCCTCTATTGTCAAAGTAAATTGAAACTTCTCCATGTGAAGAGGGTTTTTTTGATTTTCCACCATTGTAGATTAAGTTTGATGATTTTTCTGCTCTTAGTGCTTTAGATGAACCTTTTCCAAGAACAAAACATAAAGAATCAAGAATGTTGGATTTTCCAGAACCATTAGGACCGAGAATGCAGTTGAAATCATTTCCGAATAGAATTTCTGTTCTATTATTGAAAGATTTAAAGCCCTTCATCACCATCCTATTTATCTTGGTCATTGTATTCGAGATTATTCAAAATGATTTATAAACTTTGTGATTGTCAAGTTTAATAAAAATAGAAAAAATTACTTCTTGCTTTTTAAATTTGGGATAGATGAAAGAATCATATAGATTGCCAATAATGTTTGAGTAACTAATCCTTCTTGAAACCAACCACTCATTAATGATTCTAAACCTCCAAAAATCCAAAACCAAACTGCACTTATGGCTATCCAAATTCCGATTACTAATTGAATCTTCCCTATTGTTTTTGTTTTCATAAAGTCACCTCAATTAATATATTTTATTAGCAATTTTCTATTTAAATCTTTTTATTAAAGAATTTTATATTGGCAATTGTTGAATATAAAGAAAAAATAATTTAAAAAATTAATTTGGTTTAAAATCATTCTTAAATAAGTACTTTATTTTTCTTCTTATATAATCATATCTTTCAAAACTTAATATTTTGGCCTTATAAAATTCATTATGTGAATAGATTAAGAAATCTCTATTAAATTTCTCTTCATAAATTTTATTTGAAAAATTATTATTAATATAATAAGGACCTAAATTGATGTTTCTTGGAGCAAAATTCCATTTATCAAAAAAATCGTGATTATAATGATTCTTGCAAGAAGTAATTGCTATATATTTGAATTTATTTCTTAAATTTTTAAATATTTTTTTAACATCTTTATTTTTCAAATGAAAAATTACATCTCTTAAGATTATTAAGTCACTAAATGGTATGTCTTTTTTTTCAACAATATCTCCTTGTATGAAGTTTTTATCTTTATATTTTTCTTTATGTTTCTTGACTAATTCATTATAAATTTCAATGCCGGTATATTTGATGTCTTTATTATTAAAGAATCTTGTTTCAGGTATCCAATTTAAGTCTCCGCAGCCCAAATCTAAAATGCTTTTTATTTGATTTTCTTCAATAAAATTATCTAGTAATTCTCTAACAAGTTTAGTATTCTCTAAAGTAGAGCCAGGTCCTGACCAAACAATGTCTTTTTCAGGATTACCCCAAATATGTTCCTCATATATTTTAGTAAAAGTCTTTTCTCTATTGTTCATTTTAATTAAATAAAAAAAATTAATAATTGGCTTTTCTTGAAGGTCGAACTTTTTCAGCTCCTTTTCCTTTGTTTGAAAGGCCTCTGTTTTTTCTTCCAGCTGAGGTTAGTCCTCTATAGACTCTACCTTGCTTTATAGAAAGCCAGTTTAACTGTTTGTCTGATGTAATTTGAGGATGAGCTTTATCAACCAATATTACTTCATACCATTTACTTTTTCCGTCTTCAGCCAAATAGTAGCTGTTTAGAACTTCACAATTAATGTATTTTTTGTTTGCTCTCTGTTCAGCAATCTGCTGGTAGTTAAGATTTGTAACTTTTCGATGTCTGAATGTTTTAGGTCTTCTACCTTTTGCATCCATTGGTCTCATTCTTCTAGTTCTTGAAACTCTTTGTCTAACAATAACAAATCCTTGTTTTGCTTTATAACCCAGACTTCTTGCTCTGTCTAATCTTGTAGGTTTAGAAATTCTAACAGTAGTAGGTTCTTTTCTCCACTGAATTAATCTTTCTTTCCAAAATTCACTCTCTTTTGGCTTTTTCCAAGCCTCTCTTATATATTTGTATACTCCCATTTTTGCCTCCGTATTTTGTAACACCTTGGTGTTATTGGATTCACCCGAGCTATTGGGC
>JAHWHN010000153.1 GCA_019323235.1 Candidatus Woesearchaeota archaeon
AATGATCATATGGAGTTTTCTAAAAACCTTAGTCCTTATGTTGGCTTTTCAACTGGTACTTTGTATGTTAGGTTATTACAAAGTTTTACTTTAAGTCAATTTAAGAAATATAATATAACTAAAAGAATGATTGAAGAAGGTAAATTTAATATTGATTCTTTTGATAAAAACAATTTAGACCATTATCAATATCTAGCCATACTTGATTCTGGTTATGGTGATATGTTTGATTGATTAACACAATTTCTTCTTAAATCCAGTTATTGCCATTAGTAAAAAACCAGCACCAAGTCCTAAAAATAGTCCTCCGACTAATTCATTAATAATAAAACCTACACCCATTCCTATAAAAATTCCTGCAGGAATGAATAAACCAGCTGGATTATCACATTTTGTTTTATCGCATTTTTGTTTTGTTTGTTTCATGTTTTTATAATTGATTAAAGAGTATTTAAACTTTTTTATTTAATTAATATCTGCGAAAGATTTAAATACCCATTGTTATAGGAATTAAGCATGACTATGGAAATTTATGGAAAACCTGATGAAAAGAAAAAGCCAAAAATTAAAGGAAGTAATAATAATTATTCCAAAAATGCTGTTGCTTTTATTACTTCATTATTGACTTTATTCGCAATAGGTATTATTACTAAACTTGTAATTTTAAATAATCATTTTAGTGCTTTACAAGAACAAGGTTTTATTCAAGAATATAGTTCTGCATCAATATTAATTTATTTGGCAAGTTTATTTGTTCTAAATATTTTCATCTATGAATTAAATGTTAAATTAAGTAATCATCCTGCAGTTGTAGGAATTGCTTTAGCAACTATTTTCTCATTACCAGGGATTATTAGTTCAATTACTTATATTATTCCTTTACAAATAACAATTGTAACAGTAATTAGTAATTTTGTTTCAATTATTCTAGCATCATATATCTTTGAAATGATGTGGGAATAAATTATTTTATTGAAATTCTTTCAATTTTCTTAGAATATTTCACAAGACACAGTGGACATTTATACTAACAATATTTATTAATGATTGGAAAAACATCACTTCAATGAATAAAGAAGAAGTATTATTTCCTTTTGACAGCATTAGATTTATTCAAGATGATTTAATTAAGGAAATTCAACATTGTGTTAAAAATAGAGAAAATATAATAGTTCATGCTCCAACTGGTTTAGGTAAGACTGTTTCTGCAATTGGACCAGCATTGAAGAAAGCTGAGGAGGAAGAATTAACTGTTTTCTTTTTAACTTCTAGACATACTCAACACAAGATTGCCTTAGAAACAATAAAAGCTATCAAACAAGAATATAATCTTAACATTCCAGTAATAGATATTATTGGAAAACAACATATGTGTTTAATTAAAGGAAGTAATCTTTTAACTTCCGGAGAGTTTGCAGAATTTTGTAGAAAGACTAAAGAGGATAAAAATTGTAAGTACTTTAATAATATTAATGAAGATGGTAAATTTACTCTTCTTGCTAAAAAAGCCTTAGAAGATATTGAAGATAATTCTCCATTAGATGTTAATGAATGTATTAATGTATGTAAAGAAAATTCTGTTTGTCCTTATGAGATATCTATGATTTTAGCTAAGAAAGCTAAAGTTATTGTTGCAGATTATTATTATATGTTTAATCCATCCATTATGAATAATTTTCTTAATAAAATTGGAAAAGATATTGATGAGTGTATTGTTATTGTTGATGAAGCACATAATCTTCCAGAAAGAATTAGAAAATTAATGAGTAATACTATTAGTGAATCAACAATTAATGGAGCAAAAAAAGAAGCTGATGAATTAAAGAATGATGAATGTCATGAAATATTGAATAGATTAGAGTACTGGATTAAAGAATTACTTATGGATATGGATGAAGTAATTGTAAAGAAAGGTGAGTTTGATCCTGGTAAGTTTATTGATGCTATTGAATTGTTTGAAAGGTTAGCAGAAATAACTAGAGATAATGATAAGAGAAGTTATTTAGGAATTATTGCTAATTTTTTAATGAGTTATACTGATGAAGAAGGTTATGTTAATATTATTAGAAAGAATTATGATAAGAATACCATTGAGTTTAAACATTCATGTTTAGATCCTTCTTTAATTTCAAAACCTATTTTGAATAATGCTTATTCTTCAATTGTTATGTCTGGAACTTTGGAACCAATTGATATGTTTAAAGAAATTTTAGGTTTGAAAGGAGAGGCTTTTGAATTTCCATCACCATTCCCTGCTAGAAATAAATTAAATTTAATTGTTCCTGAAACAACAACTAAGTTTTCAGAAAGAGGAGTTAATCAATATAATAAAATAGCATCAAATCTAGCAAAGATGTGTAATAAGATTCCAGGAAATACTATTATTTTCTTCCCAAGTTATTATATTAGAGATCAAATATATCATAAATTTTCAGAAATGTGTGAAAAAACTACTTTTAGTGAAGTTGCAAAGATGAGTAAAACTGAGAAAGAAGTTCTTCTTGATAAATTTAAATCTTATAAGGAGACGGGAGCTGTTTTATTAGCAGCTGCATCTGGTAATTTTGGAGAAGGAGTAGACCTACCAGGAGATTTACTTAAAGGAGTTATTGTTGTTGGACTTCCATTAAATAAACCAAGTTTAGAAACTAGTTCTTTAATTAATTACTATAATCAAAAATATCCAGGAAAAGGGTGGGATTATGGCTATACTTTACCTGCTTTTGCTAAGATTCTTCAAAATGCTGGAAGATGCATTAGATCTGAGACAGATAAAGGAGTTATTATATTTATGGACCAAAGATTTGTTTGGGCAAATTATAAAAAATGTTTTAGTGAAGATTACATTGTTAGTTTAGATTTTGAGCAAAAGATTCAAAATTTCTTTGATAAACATTCTTAATACTAGATTTAATCAGCATTTCAAACATAATTTCAAATTACAACCCTAATATACTAATTTGCTCACCCCTTGACTTCATATGGAGTTTAGTATACAAAAACGTATACTAAACGAAAGATTTATATACTAATTGTGATATACTATAGGATATTGGAGTAAAATGGTATTATTGTTCGATCGGGAAAACATCCCGGAGGATTTTTTCGAACTCGTATTCGCTACAGAGCAGCAAGCAATAGTCGCAAGGCTGTTGGTAGATTACTTCAAGCAAAACAAACAAGAACTTAGCAAGACAGAAATGTCACTTTTTGCAAAGACTCTTCATGATGGAGAGATGATTGCAAGACTATCCTCCCCTAAATATCGAGGTAAGAAAGTGAAGCTTTCTTACAACAAAAGACAATTTTATGACCGTATTTTGACCCCCCTCAGAAGTATGGGCATAATTCAGTATGATATGTACAAAAAATCATACAAATTGTCCGAAGATTTCAACAAGCAGATGGTAAGAATTGGCTTACTTTGGTTAAAGGAGTTAAGGAAACCATCAAGTTCACTAATCGATAATTAGTGACCGTCGTGTCGGTACTTCTACTCCCCCCTCTGAAAACGCCGCGACGGTTACTTTCCCCTTTCAAAATGATAAGTTTCAATACAATCAAGAAAAACAAAACTCTGGAAAGCTTCATGGGTTTACCTATTGAAGAAGAAGAGGAATAGTTTTTTCAGATAGAAACTTCACTTCTTTTAATTACATTTTACGATAAATTTTAATAACATCATAATTTAAACAGATTCTAAGCTAAATTTAAAAATAAATTATAGTAACATTTAAAAAGGCACCACGTTTACTTTTTCTGAACAAGAGGCTGTAGGGTAGCTTGGTCCATCCTTTCTGGTTTGGGACCAGAGGACCCCAGTTCAAATCTGGGCAGCCTCATTTCGCGATTATTTGGAGGAAAAATGGTAGTTAAGACTAAAAACATCAAAGGATTTGGTGCAAGATACGGTAGAAAGGTAAGGAATAAATTAGGTAAATTTCTAAGCTTAAAAAATAAAGAAAAAAAATGCCCATATTGTAGCGCTATGAAAGTTAAAAGAGTAGCATCTGGTATATGGGAATGTACTAAATGTGAATCAAAATTCACAGGAAGAGCATACGACAGCAATAAGACTAAAGTAAAAAGTAGCTTAGAGGAATAAAATTAAAATGGTTTACTATAAATGCCTAGAATGTAACAAAAAGGTTGGTGATGAGTTTTTAAGAAAGAGAATTAGATGTCCACACTGTGGTTCAAAAATGATCTTCAAACCTAGATCACAACCAACTAGAGTTAAAGCAGTATGATTTATACATCAATTATTATTGATGAAGATGCAGAAAATATCTTCAGATGTATGGATTGCGATTTAACTAAAGAATTCAAAAGATCAACAACAAAAACTAAGTTAGAAGATAATAAACTTATGATTGATATTGAGGCTAAAGATATTGTTGCATTTCGTGCAACTTTAAACTCAATTACTCAAGTAATAGATGTTTATTACAAAGCAAAAACATTGAGTGAAAATGAATAACGAAAAAATACAACAACTTCAAACAATTGAACAAAATCTGCAATCATTTCTTACACAAAAACAACAATTACAACAAGAACTTCTAGAAGTTGATTCAAGTATCGAAGAACTTTCTAAAACAGATAAAGCTTACAAAATAGTTGGAAGTATAATGATTTCATCTAATAAAGAAGATTTATCTAAAGAACTAGAAATTAAAAAAGATATTGTTGAACAAAAATTAAAAATAATCCAGCAACAAGAAGATAAAATTAAAGAGAAAGCAGAAACTCTAAGAAAAGAAGTTATGGATGAAATGAAACAGGAGTAAAAATGGATAGCATTGCTCTGATTTTATCGTATATAGATGATTTAAACGAAGAGATGGAAGTTCCTAAAAACATTAACAACAAACTTCAAAATATAAAAAATATTCTTAAAAGTGATGTAGATGTTTCTATTAAAAAAAGTAAATGTCTTAATGAATTAGATGACTTACACGAAAACCACAATATTGACCCTAATTTAAGATGTCAATTATGGGATATTGTAAGTAGTTTAGAACAATTATAATTTCTTAAAATTTTAAAAAATAAAAAATAGAGAATAATTAGAAAATTATTCTTCTTTTACTAATTCAATATTTCTTAACTGTTGTTTAATGTTTTGTAATACTGAATTTGAATGAGCTTGTACAAACTTAATTGCTCCAGCCATTTCGTGGCCTCCACCATCAACATTTGCTTCTGGAAGGACTTTCTGAAGGTTTTCAATTATTTTTTGTACTGGAAGGATTGGTTTTGTTGCTCTTACAATTACCATGTCTGATAAACATCCAAGTGTAATTACATTTTCTTTTCCTTCTGCTACTTTATCATGTATCATTCCAAGAACTTTTCCAGGTGTTGGATAAGTAAATCTCAAAGTATATTTTTCTAAATCAATTGAAGAAAATGTTACTCCATTAATTTCTTGAGTTCTTAAATATGGAAGTGTACTTTGTAATTGAGTTTCTACTCCTTTACTTACTTCTTCATTAATCATATTTACTAATTCTTTATTTACATATAATTCATCAAATACACCTTTTCCAGGATCAAATTTCATGTTATAAGCTGTAAAGTCAATTGCTACTCCAATTCTTCCAAGTTCTTCTCTTGTTAAACCAGATTTTTCAATATATCTTTCTGTTTCTTGAATATTACTTCTGTCACTTATTGCTGCAATTGCTGGCATTAATAAGTTTTCAAATTCTTCATAAATTAATCTTGCCATTTCATAACATAACATTCCCGCACATGTTTCTGAATCTAATCCAAACATATATGGATTTAAGTGATTTAATAAGTAAGGACAAACTGATGTTTTTCCATCTTTTAATTCAACTGGGTTATGATGATCTATTACAATTACATCACAACCTAAAGACTTCATTGTTTTCATTCCAAATACATCTTCTGGTGTTGAACCATTGTCCAATACTAAGATTAATGGACTTTTTTGTTCGTGCACATCAACTAATCTTTTTACTAAAGAAATATCTCTGAATACATCAGCGATTTCATAAAAAGGAGCTTTACTTGGACTTCTGTATAAATTATATTCTGGATTAATTCCTAATTTATTCATTAAACCTCTACAAGCTCTTTCAATTGCTAAACCTGAGTTAATACCATCAGAATCATTGTGATGTCTTATTAAGATTGGTTGATTTTTGAAAATTGCTTTTCTAATTTGATGAGAAATTTCAATAAATCTTTCTTTCATAATATTAAATCTGTCAGATTCAATACTAAAGTCAGTTCTAACTGGTTTTGATTTTTCTTCTAATACTTTATCAAAATCAAATTCAGTTTTTTCTATTTTTTTAATATCAATTTGTAATTTTCCAGCTCGTTCATCAACGTAACCAGCTACTTTTACAATATCATCAACATCAAATTTTGATTCTTTAATTACACCATCAACAGTAAACATTCCATCACTTAAGACAAAAATTACTGGACCTGGAACTACTTTTCTGACAATTTTACAAATTCCATTAAAGTAATCTCCAGCTTTAACATTAGTTAAGTCTGTAACTAAATTTTGTTTTTTGAATGGTTTATCACCATTATGATTTTTATTATTTTGATAGTCTTTACTATCGTTTTTTTCGTTCATATTTATACCTCTTGAAAAGAATTCTATTTTTCAACTAAAACTAATTTTTTAGTAACGATCACTAGTTTGACCGTACATCTTTTCTCTATATTGTAGTATACAAATGATAGTGACTTTATAAAGTTTATCCCTTGCTTTATAAATAAACTAGGTTTTTTAGGCTTTTGAAAAATATTTCAAAAAAGCTTTATAAAAAATTAAAACAATCTATAATTATATGAATGGTTTTGTTAAGAATGGACTTGTATTATTGACATTAAGTTCAATAATTGGTTGTTCCGAAAATCCTAAACTTAAAACTCAAAAAGAAGATAAGAATATAGAAAATATTGTTCAAGAAGAAAGTAATTCTAAGAAAGAAGATAAGTCAAATGATAGTAATTCTAATTTAGATGAACCAGATTATATCAGTTACATGCCCGGAGTTGAAAAATTTCTTTTTTCTGGAGAAGGTCCAACAATTATGGATGATATTAACAAAAAATCTTATCTTTCTGGTTTAATTGATGAACTTAGATTGGAATGGGATTTAAAAAAATATCAAGAGTACAAAGAAGGAATTAAAGATTATACTGAAATGGAAATAAATTTTTTGGATAATGCAAGAGTTATTTCTACTAGTAAGATTATTGAAGCTAGAACTAACAAAGGTAAAGAGTTAATCCTAGAATTAAATAAAGAATGGGATGAGAATGATTATGTATTATTAAATCATATAAAAGAGACATCCCCAGAACAAGAAAGAATTCTATTAGAGAAAGAATCTCTAAATTTAAATAAATTATATGAAAACAAAATTAAATTAATAGATTTTAGTAAACATAAACCAGAATGTAATCCTTATAAAAATTATTATTAAGTTTAATTATCATTAAAATTTTCATGTTTTGGACTAGAAGCTATTACATCATCAATTCTTAAGATCATTACACTTACTTCTGTTGCAGAAGAAATTGCTTGACTTTTAATTTTCATAGGTTCTATAATTCCTTCTTCAAAAGCATTCATGATTCTTCCATCGAATACATTAATTCCTGCCCAAATGTTTCCTTTTTCATGCGCAGATTTTAATTCTACAAGAACATCTAATGGATCTAGTCCAGCATTTTCTGCTAATGTTACTGGAATTATTTCTAAAGCTTCTGCAAATATTTTTACAGCTAATTGCTCTCTTCCAGGTAATGTTTCAGAATATTTTCTTAATTCTTTAGATAATTCCATTTCAATAGAACCAGCACCAGATACAACTTTACCACATTTTAATGCTGATGAAATATCTCCAATTGCATCTTCTAATGCTCTTTTAATTTCATCAATAACATGTTCAGATGCTCCTCTTAATAATAACGTTACAGATTTTGGATTATTACATTGTCTTACATAAGTCATTTCTTCATCATTAATTTTAACTTCTTCAACAATTCCTGCTAAACCTAAATCCGAAGTTTTGATTTCATTTAATTTTGAGATTATTTTTGCACCAGTTGCTTTTGATAAAGCTTCCATATCTGATGGTTTAACTCTTCTTACTGCATAAATTCCATTATCAGACAAGATTGTTTGAACTAAATCATCAATTCCTTTTTTACAGAATACAACATTACACCCAGAGTTAATTACTTTTTTAGCAATATCTTTAATCATGTTTTCTTCCATAGTTATGAATTGTTGCATTTGCTCAGGACTTGTGATTGAGATCTTTGTATCTATTTCTAAGTCTTTTATTTCTAAAGATGAATCTACTAATAATATTTTAGCATTTTCAATAATTTGTGGCATATTTGGATGAACTTTTTCTTTATCTATTACAATTCCATCAATTAATTCTGAATCTTCTACAGAAGAACCAGTTTTTTTCTCAATTCTAATAGAATGTCTATCTAATTGTCCTTTTTCACATACAGAATCTAAAGCAGTAATTATTAAATCAGATAATTTCTCTTTTGAAGACTCAGCACCTTTACCAGTCATTGCTGTTAGTGCTATTTTTTTAATTAAGTCTTTATTTTCAATAGTTATTGTAGAGGAAAGAATATTTAATAGCTCTTGACATTTTTTAGCAGCTTCTCTAAATCCTTTAATTAAAATTGTTGGATGAATTGATTTTTCTAGTAATGTTTCTGCTTGTTTTAATAATTCACCAGATAATACTACTGCAGTAGTTGTTCCATCTCCAATCTCATTTTCTTGAGTTCTTGCAACTTCTGCAATCATTTTAGCAGCAGGATGTTCAATATGCATTTCTTCCAAAATTGTTACACCATCATTTGTTACTACAACATTTCCTAAAGAATCTACTAACATTTTATCCATTCCTTTTGGACCTAGAGTTGTTCGAACTGTTTCTGCAACAATCTTAGCTGCCATAATATTATTTTTTTGAGCAGTTCTGTTTCTTACAAAATCTTCCGGTGAATAATCATTATTATCTGCCATTTTTCCCTCTATTAACAAGAATAAGAAATTGGTTTAAAAATATTATGGAAAATGATTAATAAATAGTTAGTTTTATTAATATTAATGAATTTTTATTGAAAATGACTGATAAAGACAATAAAATTAGTGATGAAAAACTTGAAAAGTATTTTGATGTTACAGGAAGAGCTTTGAAAAAAGTTGTTCTTACTGAATCTGGAAAAATTAATTGGAAAGAAAAAGCTGAAGATTTCTTTGATATGGCTTCTAGATATTTTGCAGATGCTAAACATTTTCGTGATAAAAAAGATTATGTTAATGCTTTTGCTGCTTTGAACTATGCTCATGGATGGTTAGATGCTGGAGCTAGATTGGGATTGTTTGATGTTAAGGGTGATGATGTATTATTTACAGTAGATGAAAATTCTACTAATCAAACTAAAGAGTAATAATTTTCTAGAAAAACACATTATCTATACAACAAAAATAGAATATTTTTGAGTATAAATGCTAACCTAGTAACATTTATATAGTAGAAATCCCAAAATTCTACTATGTCAAAGGTTTTAAGTGGTAAAATTGTATCTTGGGCTTTGTTTGATTTGGGTAATACTGCACATTCAGCTCTAATAGTTACTCTTTTCTTTCCTGTTTTGATTAAGAATTACCTTGGTGGTAATGAATTTATGATTAGTTTGGTAATTGGATTGTCTTTAGTTTTAGCAGCTTTGATTGTTCCTTTTGTTGGGGGAATTTCTGATGCTACAAATATTAAAAGACCTTTTCTAATGTTATTTTCAGTTACAACAATATTTTTTGTTATATTGATTGGTTCTTTTACTAGTTTGTATTTAGCATTAATTTTTGCCCTTATTGCCAATTTATCTTATCACGTAACACTTGATATTTATGACAGTTATATTACAAATTTAACTACTCCAAAAAATTATGGTTTTGTTTCTGGTTTTGGAGTTGCAATGGGTTATTTAGGAACTATTTTTAGTTTAATTATGGCATGGATTTTATTAGATTATTTTGGATGGGATACTTTAACAGGAATTAGAGTTATATTTCCTGCAACAGCATTTTTCTTTTTGTTCTTCGCTATACCAATTTTCTTCGTAAGAGATGAGAATAGAAATGAAACGAAAATTAGAGAAGGAGCAATTATATCTTTTAGAGAAGTTTCTAATACCATTAAAGGAATTAAAAAATATAAGAATGTTTGGAAATTTTTATTAGCTTCATTTTTTTACACAGGTGCTGTTAATACAGCAATTTCATTTCTTTTTCTATTTGGACAAGAGCAATTAGATTTAAGCATTAAACAATTCATCCCTATTTTTGGAATGATGGCTTTATCTTCAGCAATTGGTGCTTACATTTTTGGATTAATTAATGATGAGATTGGTCCTAAAAAATCTTTAATTACTGCACTAATTCTTTGGATTTCAGTAATAAGCGTTTTATTAATTGAAACTAATTTTATTACATATATTATGACAGGTATGGTTGGAGGAGCTTTACTTGGAGCAATTTGGACTTCAACTAGACCTATGCTAATACACATAGCACCAAAAGAAAAAATTACTGAATTGTTTGGATTCCAAGGTTTAACTGAAAAAACAGGAGGTCTAACTGTTGTATTTTATGGTCTACTAACAATAGTTGGTGGACATAAATTGGGAGTAACTTCAATTTTATTCTTCTTAATAATGGGATTAATTATGTTAAGTATGGTTAAAGAAATTCAACATGAAGATATTGTTGAGGATTATTAATCTCTTGGGTATAAAACTCTTGTTATTTCAACAGCAACTCCTTTGTCACCATCAAATATTTTCTTAGAAGTTAATTTAGCATCACCAAAAGCTATTAATTCATTCTTCAATGACATTATTGCTACTTTTTGATCTGGTTCAATATCTGAATTTAATTTTACAATTCCCGGGATTTTTAAATCTACACCATTTAATACTGATAATATTGCAGAATCAGAAATCCAAATTTTTGGAAAGTATTCTACTGCTGTTTCAATTGGTTTTATTATTTCTCTTAATTTTTGTTCATCACCATCTTTAGTAGCATAATGATAAGCATCGGTAAGATCTTGTAATGTAATCATATCATTATCATTGAATGGACCTGCTTTAGTTCTTACTAGTTGTTGCATATGTGCCCCAGAGCCAATGTTTTGCCCGAAGTCGTGAATATACTTCCTAATGTAAGTTCCTGCCTCACAGCCAATTCTAAATAGAATATCTTGTTCTTCAACTTCTATTAAATCAACGTAATAAATTGTTCTATATCTCCATTGTCTTTTGATTGCTGATTTAACTGGAGGTAATTGTTTAATTTTACCAGTCATTTTCTTAAAGATTTTTTTAATATCTGTTAACTTATGTTGGTCATGTAAGTGCATTAAAGCAACATATTCTTTTCCTGCATTAATTAAAGCAGTTACAACTTTAGTACCTTTTCCTAATGTTACTGGTAAAACTCCAGTAACAGCAGGGTCTAAAGTACCAGAATGACCTGATTTTTTGATATTTAATATTTTTTGAACAAATGCAGATGTTTGATGAGAAGTTGGTCCTTTTGGCTTGTTAATAATTACAATACCATAATCTAATAGCTTTTTCAGAGATCTTTCTTCAGGATTCTCTCCAAATTCTCCTTTTTCTTCTCTTTTTACAAGAACTTCTCTTTTTAACTTTTCAAATGGTAATTGATTCATAATTAATAGAATAAATTTAGAGTTTAATAAAGTTTTGATAAATGTTAATAATAATAGAAATAAGTTTAAAAAAAATTAAAAGAATTATTCTTTTTGAGATTCTTCAGAAACGTCTTCAGCTTTTTCAACTTCAGCTTCTAAGGACTCTTCTTTTTTAGATTCTTTTTTAGCTTTAGTTTCTTTTTTAGCTTCTTTAACTTCTTCTTTAGCTTTAACGCTGTCTAAGTTAACTGAAACTTTTCCTTCTTTGTCTTTTACAGCAGTTACGCTAACTTTTGAAGGTGGATTTTTAATTCCATGTTTCCAAATGTGTTCATTCAATTCTTTTTCAATTGAAACATTTTCTGATTTCATATGCTTTGATATGAATTCTCTTAATACTTTTACAGCTTTCTTTGACCTTTTGTAAACAGGAGTTTTCAAAAATCCTTTTCTTAAAGGTACTATATAGTCTCTTTCTAATTGTGCCATTTTTAACCTTATGCGTTAGTGGAAGATCTTCTCCAACTTCTTTTAACAGCTGTGTGTCTTCCTGGGTGTACTTTTTTACCTACTCCGTAAATTTTAGGAATAGTCCAGAAAGGAGCCCATTTTGTTTGTCTTCCCTTTTTAATTAATCTTTTTTTTCTTGATAAGTGAATGAAAGTTGCCATATTTACTCCTTAACTCCAACAACTTTATTTAAAAGTTCTTTACCTTCTTTAGTTACAACTCTACCTTTGTGAGTTCCAACTTCTGCTTGTTTAATTAACTTAGCAGTTTCTAATTGTTGAAGAATTTTTCTAATAACTGATCCAGAACCTTTTTTATGATGTTCAGGCTTTACACCTCTATTCTTTCTTCCACCATATTTTGTTCTTAATTTTTCAGTCCCTATTGGACCTAATCTAAAAACTGATCTTAAAATTGCTGCAGCTCTAATGTGCCACCAATCATCTTGTTCAGGTGGTCTTTCTTTATGAACACCAGTTCTACAATACTTACTCCATTCTGGAGCTTGAATTTCTTTAACATTCTTTAATTCTTCACTTAATTTGTGAATGAATTCATTTGCTTCGACCGTGAATATTTTACTCATTTTTCTTTCCTAACTAGTTCTAAATAACTAAGAACTAATCTTGAGAAAAAATAAGTAATTTATAAAGCTTTTTATTTTATATAGAATATAACAAAATACTGATTAAATCTAGTATTTTTAAGAAAAAATAATTAAATCAAATATAAATTGTTTTATAAATAAAAAATAAGAAATTACATACTTTCGCTTTTGAAAATATCTATAAACAAAATTGCAATAACTATACCTAATAAAGCATAAAAAGCAAAACCACTCGCAGTATAAACACTCTGAATTGGACTGAGAAATTTACCTATTCTTGGCAATTCATATACCAAATTAGCTCCTATCAAACCTATGAATATGAAAACAATACCTCCAATTATTTTCCCAGTGAATCCTTCAATTAACATAGCATCAATAAATCCAAATATTCCGGCCAAAACTAATACTATGCCCAATATTAAATAAATCACTTGAGGAAAATCTCCAAAATGAGCTAGAACACCAATGCCAATTAATAAACCAATTACTAATAGATTGATCCAATCCCATATACCATCAAAAGTATCGAAAACATTTAACATCTTAATCAAAAACTAGATATTTAAGTATATAAATCTTTTGTTTTAAAAGATTTATACTCAGAATGAAACTAAATGAATGATATTGTATAAGTCTTTTGTTTTAATATAGAATTTAATTAATATTAATAAAAAATAAAAAAATAGAAGAATTACTTCTTCTCGTTTGCTTTATGCTCTTTAAGTTCGTGTCTTCCGCCAGGAAAGTTTCTCTTAATTGTTATAGGAATTACTCCCTCTTCGAACTCTTTCATAGCAATCTTAATTGGGTTATATTTCATCTCTTCAAGATCTTTTTCAGAGATTTTTAATAAAATTGGAGCACCCATTGAGATTTGAAGAGCTCTACTTCCTACAATTCTAGCTTTTTCGAATTTAGTGTATCCCATTTTTAACCTCATAAAGTTTTTCTGATTTCCATAGCTTTTTCAATAGCTAAGTCTATCATTTTTTCAACTTGATCAATAGTTAGAGCTTTTTCTCCACCTTTTTGCATAGCTGAAATAATTGTTTCATTTGTTGATGCAACAGTAATTCTTGCATCAGATGCTTTTTCTTCAACTAAAGTTGGGTCTACAATTATTTGATCACCAATTAAATGAACAGTCACTGAGATTGGATCTTTTTCAAGAGGAAGTTTTTCATCAGAATGTTCTTTGTAAGAAACATTACCATCTTCATCTATTTTTGGAAGAACCGCATCTTTTATTGCTGCCATAGCTGCAATACCTGCACAATCCATTAAGTTTCCATCATCATTTATTGTAATTATATCAATTCCAACAGACCAAACTTTTTCTCCAGGAATAATACACAATTTCTTTACATCAATTGTTTCACTTTCTCTAATTCCTCTATCAATAACTCTTGCTAATTCAATTGAGTCTATTGAAGGAGGTCCTTGTTCGAAATGTGGACTAGCCATTGGCATAAATTCAGCATTAACCATTAAAGTTCCTTCATCAGAAGCGTCTTCATATGGTTTTACCATTTCAATTTTAATACCAGCCATTACAATAGTATTACCTAACTTAACTTTAGAACTTCCTTCAGCTGTTTCTGAAACACCAGTTTCAATTTCAATATTTCGGAATTCATTTAGTTTTCTTCCATCAAACCTTACACCTTTTCTTAAAGTTTCAACTAAGTGTTGTTTGATGTTTTTATTCATTACCATCATTTTCAACTCCATACTCTTCTTTTAGAGCTTTTACTTGTACTTCATTGATTTTTTTACCAGCTTCTACAGCTTTTTCTAAAATTTCTCTCATGTGATTTTTATCAAAATCTCCATCCATTTGTAATAAAGAAATTCTATTAGTTACTGATGTTACAGCAACTGGCATATCAGTAGCACCTTCTTCGTGTGCTTCTTCAGAATAATCTAAATCAACAACTAATCTATCAGAAACTCTACCAACTGCTACTCCTGAAACCATTTCTTTCATAGCAATACCTGCATCAGCTAATGCAATTGAAGCTGCTGAAATTCCAGCACATCTTGTTCCAGCATCAGCTTGCGGAATATCGATAAAGATATCTACCACTGCATTTGGAAATCTATCTAAACATACTACATCTTCAAATGCTTTTTCAGTTACTAAAGAAATTTCTTTAGCTCTTCTGTTTGGACCAGGTCTTATTCTTCCACCAACACCTGAGAAAGGCATCATTTGGTAGAAAACTCTTATTTTACCTTTTTTTGGATCTTTTAAGAATTTTGGGTATAAGTCTCTTGGACCGTGAACAGTTGCGTAAGCAACAGTTTTACCAATTTTAAAGTAAGCTGAACCACTTGCACTTTTAACAACACCAGCTTTTGCTTCCATAGGTCTTAAATCGTCAAAACCTCTTCCATCGTTTCTTTTATTATAACTCATTCTTCTGCCTCCACTGAATCTTCTTCAGTTTTTCTTTGAGGTTTTTTATTTCCAACTTTTTCTTTTAGCCAATCTTGCATTTTATCAGTTAAACCTGATGTGTGTGCTTCTGCTTCGATTTTTTTAATAGCTTGTTCTGTTAAGTTTTCCATTAAAGGATCTTCAGCATAAATCCAAACTACTCCATTTTGACCAACAGTAATTTGAGCTCCAGTATTTTCTTTGATTAAAGAAATCATACTTCCTTGCTTTCCAATAACTCTAGGAACTTTACTTGAATTTATATTAAAAATTCTACCTTTTGTAACTTTTCTTAAGCCTGGACCTTTTGTAGTAACATCAACTTGTTGTTGTGAGTCTACGCTTAAAATTTTAACTACAATAAAATCACCAATATCATAATATCTAGTTAAGTCTGCTCCTCTCTTAATGAAATCAGAAGAACCTTCTTTTAATGGTAATAATGCTCTATATGGGGATGCAGTATCAACTAACCATCCAATACCCATGATATCAGTTACTTGTACAATAATTGTATCATTTCTTTTAGGCATATAGTCACCCTTAAGTGTTCTAATTTTCAAAACTTTTCCATCTACGTTTAATATTCCCATTTCCTCAGCATAAATTGAATCATTCAATCTATAAGTTCCTGAAGATGGTAAATAATCCATTCCTCTGGCAATTTCTTCACCAGGCACGACAATCCCTTTGTCGTTCAGTAATAACTTACTTTCCATTTTTCCTCCTATGATTATGAATTAATATTTTTCTAGTTCTTTTTGAGATATTCTTTGAAATTCTTTTGTTTCTTCACTAATGTAAGCAACATCAACTCTATCAATTTTAAAGTTGTTATCAAGAACTTTCTTTAAAGAATCTAAACATAATTTAATACCTTCTTTTACAGTCATACCTGTTTTGTATTTTTTATGTAAGATTTCAGTAATTTCACTATCTCCTTCACCAATAACTACTGCTCTATATGGAAAATAAATTCCAGTTGGGTCTGTCAAATATAATTTTGCTCCAGACTCATCAATTCCTCCAATTAATAGAGAAACTCCGAAAGGTCTTAAACCTCCAGATTGAGTAGTTAATTGTTTTAAGTCACAAATTTCTTTTACAACAGATGATACATCTATTGGACTATCATAAGTAACTTTGTGTTGTTGAGCATTTACTTGTGCTCTTTCAATTAAAATTCTTGCGTCTGATAAAATTCCAGAAGCAGTAACTCCAATATGATTGTCAATTTGCCAAATTTTTTCAACTTCGCTTGTAATTATTAAAGGATCTAATATTTTTTTATCTGTAACGAATAAAACTCCGTCTTTACATACCATTCCTATTGCAGTTGAACCTTGTTTAACTGTCTTTTTTGCATACTCTACTTGTAATAATCTACCGTCTGGGCTGAACATAGTAATTGCTCTATCATATCCCATTAATTGATGTGGCATTGCTTGCATTTTTTATTCCCTCCTTATAACATGAATTTTTCTTCTGCTTTCTTTAAAATTCCGGATACTCCCAAAATTTTTATTTTAAAATCTTTAACTAAACCTAAAGCAACAATAACTTCGTCTTTAAATTTGTGATTGAATCTGATAATTCCTTTATTGTCCTTGAATTTGTCTTCCATTATTACCGGATTGACTTTACTCATTCCTAAAATTCCTAGAAATTTGTTTAGAGAGGTATTTATTGAATCAGAAATAACTTTTTGGTCTTTATTACCGGTGACCTCAAAAACAATATAACGTTTTTTTTCTCGCATACTAGGCAGTAGCCTTTTCAGTTTCATCTTAAAATGAGAAAATATAACCTTCTTCTCCTCTCTCTCTGCTTTTTAAGAAATACCAATTATATATAAAGCTTTCTACATACTTTATAAATATTCTACTCTGAATTTTAATTCAGGAATTGAGAAAATGCTTATAAATTAACATAAATTAATGGACTAACAAAATGATATCAAATTCAAAAGTATTAAAATTCATGAAAAGAGAAGAAAATATTCAAATTTTAGAATATTTGATTGCAAAAATGTCTAAAGAATATTTAATTGGAAATATTAATACAGAAAAAGATGATTTATATTTTGGTGAAGAAAGTAAAATCGAGAAGATATTAGAAAAAAGTTGGGAAGATATTCAAGAACATATGGATATTGGAAAAGCCAAAATCCCAAAAATTGAACCAAAACCAGGTACAAACAAAGAACTGTTTCTTCAGAACTTATTCTATAAGTCGCCAGTTCCAGTAATATCTTCTTCAATGATTGGATTATTTGGATTAATTAAATTTTCAAAAATGGGTTTAGAAGATTATTTTTTATATTCTGAAATTGCTGGCGTTGCATATTTGGGATTTTTTAAAATATTAAGCTCAGGGATTGAAATAATTAGAGAAAATAAAAATAGTACTTCAGGATATGTTTTATGTAATCGTCCAGACACATTATATGTTAAAAAGTATTTTAATGATAGTTTAAAAGAAACAATTACACATGAATTGACACACTCTATCCAATTACAAAATCAAGGACCTATTAAAAGAAATTTTTACACTTTTGGGAATTATAGCTATATTAAAGAAGGTTTTGCAACTTTTTTAGAGAGAAGAGTTAATCAAAAAAACAGTGATGGAAGGTATAATGATAATTTAATTAAAGAAATTATAACACACATATATACGCATAAATTTTTATCACGATTCTGTAAACGAGAAAAAATTAATTTCCCAAATGAAATTTTTGAAAAACTTGATATTCCTATTGGAAAAAAACCAGATCCTTACTTATTTGGTCTTTCTGCTGTTGCATGTATGGTTGAAAAGTATGGAAGAGATGTTTTAGATATATTGGCTTTAGGTAAACCATTTCCAAAAGAATATCTAATTTAATAGATTATCTTTAAATTCAACACCTTGCATTTCTAAATCTCTTCTTAATTGAAGTAATTCATCTATATTAAAGTCAGAGATTTTATCCTTAAAATCCAATCTTTTTTCTAAATCTGATAAATTTATTGATTTAGATTCAAAAGTTACTTTTCTACTTGACCTCATAAAGAATTTAATATCTGTTACTGCAACTTCTAAATTATCATAAGTATGTATTGCAGAATAATCTAATTTTAATGTTAAGAATTTGTAATCGTTTCCAGATAAATACTTCCCCATGTAGTAATCTGCTTTCACTCTACTCTTAAGTCAAAGGTTGTACATTTATTAATTTTTACTTTTAATTTTTGTCCAAGTGAGAATCTTCCATCTTCATTTGGAATAATTATTGGTTTATAAAATATGTTTCTTCCTACTAAAGAGTTATTTGTCCCTTCTTCATCTAATAAGATTATGCCTTCCCATCCAACCCATTTTTTATTATTTTCAAAACTTCCCCACTGGAAAGCTGTCATTGCTCTATTAGCTCTTTGTTTTATTACTTCTGGGTCTACTTGTTCCATATTATAAGCTTTTGTTCCTAATCTTTTTCTGAATTTTGAAACATTTAGTACATCAAATTGAATATCTTTGATTAATTTCATTGTTTCATCAAAATCTTTTCCAGTTTCTTCTGGAAATCCAACTATCATATCAGAAGCAATATTTATCATAGGAATTTCTTCTCTAAATTTACTTACTATTTCTTTAAATTGTTTAATTGTGTAATGCCTGTTCATTTTTTTAAGAACTTCATCACTTCCTGATTGAACTGGAATATGTACAAATTTGAAGAATTTTTTGTCTTTCATTACTTCAACTAATTCATCAAAGAATGGGTAGATGTGATCAGGATTCATCATACCTAGTCTAATATAATAATCTCCAGGAATTTCAACTATTCTTTGTAATAACTCAACTAAGTTAGTACCAATATCCATTCCATAACATCCATTATCTTGAGAAGTTATCCAAATTTCTTTGCAACCATCTTTTAGTGCATTTTCAATATCTTCAACAATTTCTTCAACTGGAAATGAATAATAATCTCCTTTAATTGGTTTTACACTACAATAAGTACAACTACCTAAACAAGAATTTGATATTGGAATTATTCCAATTAATTTATTTGTTCTTATTCTTTTGAATCTTGTTTTATTTATTCTTTCAGGAGACATTACTTGAATTGGATTGTTGTTAAGGGTTTCTTCAATTACTTCTAAGATTTTATCTAGATTATGCGTATTTAAAATTCCGCAATTTGGATCTACTTTCCTTATGTTTTTAATCATATGTTCAGGAACACATCCACCAATAATTAAGATTTTATTTGGGAATTCTTCTTTGATTTTTTTTATTGATGCTAAAGCAACATCATCACCTTTTACAGTACAAATATTGAATACTACAATTTCTGCATCTTCAATATTATCAGCTAAACCAAAGTATTCACTAGTTAAGCCTTTCATTATTTCAGATTCTGCTTGGTTGTTACTACAACCGGAAGTTTTAAAGAAAATTTTATCCATTTTACTTCAGTTTTACTGGGGCCTTAATTGGAAGGTTTCCATATAAAGACAAATCTACTAAATGATAGTTTTCACGATTTTTATCATAATCCATATAAACTTTTACAACAGGATTAGAAAAAACTTGTTGATATGTTTCTAAACTATCTCTATGTAATTCTAAAAATTCATCAACATCTTTTGTTAATAAATCTTTGTTTATTTTTAGAGCATCTATTTTTAATAACAATTCTAATTTACTTTCGTCGATAAAAACTGTGTGTGATGGTATTAATGAATTCATTTTTTGTGAAAATTAAGTCTTTTTTATAAACTTTTTCAAGAAATGGAAAAGTTTATGCCCAGAATGAAATTAAATTATCTAGAACTTTTGGTTTGTTATTGTGAATAGTACGTCAAAGATTTGTTGGTCTGTTGTGAATTGATAAAATTTAGCTCCAGGAAATTGGTTTGCTAATCTTTTAATATCTGCTACGTGTTTGTTTAATTTGCTTAAATATTCTTGCTGAGCTCTTTTTGAAACATATGTTCTTAATTCAAATTCAGATTCAGCATCAATTAGTTTAAAGTCCCCTTCTAAATCCATATTCTTTTCAGATGGTGTTAGTATTTGTACTAATTTGATTATATGGTCTTTTCCTAATAAGTGAAGTGCATTTTCTAATTCTTTTAATTCAAAGAAAAAGTCTGAAACAATTACTACATAAGATTTGGAATGTATTAATTTTTTATATTTTTGAATTGAGTTATATAATTTTGAACTACCAGTAGGTTTTATTTTATTAAAAGTGTTTAAAATAGAAGTTATTTGTTTATGACCTTTAGCTCCTTTTAATATTTCTAAATCATTTGAGAAAGTTGAAAACTGAACTCGTTCGTTGTTCTTCATTCCTAAATATCCAAAACTAAGAGCTATTTTTCCAGCAAAATCAAACTTGCCATCTGTATCCATACTTTTTGAAACATCAGTTAATATGTGAACGTTTAAGTTACGTTCCTCTTCAAATTGTTTAACATATAAATCATCTGTTCTTGCATAAACTCTCCAGTCTATGGCCTTATAATTATCTCCTGGACTGTAAATTCTATGTTCTTTGAATAGTGTTCCGGAACCAGAAGAATAAGATCTATGCTCTCCAGAATACTTTGAATAAACATTACGATTCACCACTAGATTTAATCTATGTAGCTCATCCAAAAATTTTGGATCTATCATTCTATCTTATGATTTTGTTTATTGCGTCATCAACAGTTAAACCTTGTCTTTCTGCTTCAAAACTTAAGATTACTCTATGTCTTAAAACTGGTGCTGCTACTGCCTTTAAATCTTCAGTACTTACATGATTCTTACCTCTAATTAAAGCTCTTGCTTTTGCAGCTAAAATTAAAGCCATTGAAGCTCTCGGAGAGGCGCCATATAAGAATAATTCTTTATTTTTTCTTGTAGCTATTGTTATTTTAATAGCAGCTGTTCTTAAATCATTAGCAATAGGCATTTGTCTTGTTAATTCTTGTAGTTTAATTAATTGACCTTTATCAAGAACTTTTTTTGGAGCTTCTAATCTTACATTTTCTGTAAATCTTTTTACAATTTCATGTTCTTCGTCTTCAGTTGGATAAGTTGTTTGGATTTTTAATAAAAACCTATCAGACTGAGCTTCTGGTAAAGGATAAGTTCCTTCTTGATCAATTGGGTTTTGAGTTGCTAATACGAAAAATGGTTCTTCTAATTTGTAGGTTTTATTACCAACAGTTACTTGTTTTTCCTGCATTGCTTCTAAGAATGCAGATTGGGATTTTGGTGTTGCTCTGTTAATTTCATCAGCTAAAACAATATTTGCGAAAATAGGTCCTGGTTGAAATTTAAATTCTCTTTGTCCTCTCGCTTCAGAGATAATATAAGTTCCAATAATATCAGAAGGCATTAAATCTGGAGTGTTCTGAATTCTAGAGAATGATAAATTAATTACTTGTGATAAAGTATTAATTGTTAATGTCTTTGCTAATCCTGGATAACCCTCTAACAAAGCATTACCATTACATAACAAGCTAATTAAAACTTGTTCTATCATTTCGTCTTGACCTACAACTACCTTATGTATCTCATGATACACATGATCAAATATGTTTTTGTGCTCTTTTACCATTTTTTCTCCCAATTGTTATTATAATTTTGTCTTACTATATTAATTTTTAGCTAATTCACTAAAATACCTTTTTACTATATCTTGCTTTTCTCTAGGAATATCTTCTTCCAAAGAAAAGTCCTTTTCTAAAAATACATCATCTTCTTTAAATGAACTTGAAATAAAATCCATTTTTTCTGGATTTTCATAATCTTCAATACTTAACTCATAATCAGTTGGTTTGATTTCAATATTCACAACCTCATTTCCTAATTGAGCAACTTGCGAGTCTCCAAATATTTCTCCCGAATCTGAAGTACCACCACCAACACCAGCAACTAAAGCTAAATTTTTAAATTTCCCAGTCAACTCTCCATCACCCAATACTACTTCTAATTTTTGAGAACCATCTCTTAAAATTTCTGCTCCCAAATCTTTCATTAAATCTAAACTTAAATCAAATACTTCTCCAACACTCATTAATCTAATATTTAATGATGCTACGAAGATTATTAAAAATGACATGAAGAACATAAATAAAATTCTGGAGATTATTTTTTTGAAATCAACAAAATCTCCCATATCAACATTTCTTTTTACTTTTGATGTGACTTCTTTTTTTAGTTCCTCTACCAAAATATTTTGTTTGTGAAAATTGTCTTTAACAGTTCTTAATTCTTCATCTAATTCTGGATATTTACTTTCTACTAATAATATTGGATCTTCTTTTAATGAAATTAAAATTGTATAAATAAATACAACTCCAAAAGTAATTGAACCTACTATTAAAGGTGGCATACTAACTATCATAGAAATAAAATAGGCAATTAGATAGGCAAAAGCTCCATTTAAGAAAGCTCTTAAAAGTCTAATTTTATAGATTCCATTTCTTATTTCTGAAAATAGTTCATGTATGTTCATTCTCTATCTAATACCTCAATTTCTTTTCTTACATCTTCAAAAAGTTCATCAAGATCACTACGAGAAACATTTGATATGTCTCTTAATTCATCATATAAATCATCAATTTCATTTCCAATATCAGCATAAGCATCTTGCATAGTTTTTGTTAATGTTATTATTTCAGTATTTTTGATGTTTAATAATTCGTTTTTATCTTTCACTTCTTTTCTTGCACTAGCTAATTGACTTTGAACTGTTTGTAAATTTTGACTTAATTGGTCCTTTTCACTTGAAACTTCAGAGTATAGTTCATTTAATTTTTCTTTATCCTGAGATTTTCTGCTTAACTCATAACTTGTCTCGTTTAACTTTCTTTCTCTTTCCTCAATATCTTGTACTAAAGACTCGTAACTGTCTAATTGTTCATGATATTTGTCACTAATGTCATCAAAGTTTGTTTCATAATATGTTGTTAAAGTTAATAAATAACCAATACAAAGTATACATATTATGAATAATACCAAGTTAATGTTTCTTTTTATGTAGCTCATTTTTACCTCTAGTTTTTAACCTTCCTTCTGATTAATATTTCAATTAAATATATAATTACTATTATTGGCAGTATTACATATCTATAATAATTTCTATCTTCTATTTCTTTTTTGTTATCTTTTTCTAATTCTTCAATAATTTTATCAATATCATTAATATTCAAAACCTCTCCACCAGTTACTTCAACAATTGATTCAAGTTCTGGGTTCATCCCAATGTCTTCATATTCTCGAGGATAGTTTATAGCAAATTCTTCATTTTCAATTTTAAAGAAACCCATTGAATCTGGTCTTATTAAACCAGTATATAAGTTAACATCTGTTTGTATTAATTCAACACCATCTAAATTTGGTTTTTTATCAGAGTACATTTTGAAATCTAAGTTTTCATTAATTCTTCCATCACTTATACTTAATCTCGTACTTTCTTTTCTTCTTGGATCACCAATTGCCCAATTTGCTGCTCTAGAAACTACAACTGAATTACCTTTTGTTAATAAATTACCTGCCCAACTATTTCCACCATCAGTAGTCATTGAGATAACTCTTCCAAGTCCAAATCTCCAAGAAGTAATTATCGGATTTCCAGATTCAGTTACAACTAATTGTTGAGCTGATGCTTTTGGAACAACTTGATTAAATCCATAAATTCTTGAGCTTAATTCTATTCCATTTGTTACAAAATGATTTTGATTAAAAGTATCTAAAGACCATTCTTTCTTTTCATGACTTCTTTCTTTTCCAAATACTAAAGATAGTTTATTTACAGCGCTAACTTGGAAGTAAGTACCTCCACCTTGTAAAGCTAAATAACTTAAAAAGTCTTCATCGGTTGCTGGGCCAACACCAACTGTATGTATTTTAACTCCTTTCTCTCTTAGTTTAATTGCTAAAGCATTTGTAGCTGGAACATTTTTAGTCTTACCATCTGAAATTACAACTATGTTTTTATTACCTGCTGCATTACTTAATATTTCATCAGCTTTTGCTAAAGCAGTATCTAAATAAGTTCCTCCAGAGTTTTGAAGAGCCATTATTTTTTGAGGAGTATCTAATTGATTTTCTACTCTGTCTAATTCTGAAATTACATGAGCTTCTTTGTTAAATGCTATTACTGATAAATAATCTTTTGGATCTAATTGATTGAATACATTTAATGCTTGAGCCTTTTCAACATTTACAACACTATAACCATCAGTTTCAATTCCTGATGAAACAGAAATATCTATAACAAGTACTATATTCATATCTGTTATGTTTTCAATTGCTCCTAAACCAACTTTAGTAGGTAGTAATGTTTGAAATTGTGATTCTTCGTAATTTCCATAATCATAAGAATTATCCCCACCTATTACCATTAAACCATTTCCATCTAACACAAAATTTGTTAGTAATTGAGTTTTTTTATCCAATTCTGATGCAGGAATATCATTAATAATTACTCCAAAGTATTTATCTAAATTTTCTGGAACATAGTTTAATTCATCTAAATCATAAATTTCATAAAATATCTTTTCAATCGGAGAATTTTCTTTAGAAACATAAAGAACTTTTGGTTTTTCTAGAACTGAAATTGTTTTGAAAAATATATTATTCTCTTCAAAATAATCAGTAGCAATTAATTGAGCTTCTAATTTGTGAGTCCCACTTTTCAAAGCTAAGTCTAAATCTTTAACTTGTGAAGTTTTTCCAGAGAATTCTTCCATTACTTTACCATCTAATTTTACAATTACTTTATAATCTACTTCTCCAGCAACTTTTACATCTACATAAAATTTATTTTGAATTTCACTCAATACATATTTTGGACCTTTGATTGAAACAGAAGCATCATTTGATTTTTGGTTTAATTCTACAATATTTACTGTTGAGTTAATTGTTGAAGCAAATCTTAATACTTCAGATAATTCTTTACCACCATGAGAATTTCCATCACTTAATAATAATATATTATCATTACCAATCATATTGTTTAAGAGAGCATTTCCTATTGGACTGTTAAGATCTTTTCCAATAGTGATTGTGTTAACTCCCATGTCTGATAATGATTCGATTTCGGAAGCTAATTTTGAAGATGAGTCTTCATATAATTGCATTGAGTTTGATTTATCTATCAATATATTTACTTTTGATTGTTTGTCTTCCATTCTTTTTGTAACAGAATATGGTGCAGCTAATGCGAAAATAAGCATTGATATAATTAAAAACTTAGTTATGAATACATAAATTCTTAATCTTTTATTTGTTTCTACACCTTTTACAAAATTATGTCTAATTATGAAAATTAAAGCAATAAATACAATAGGGATGAATACTAAAAATGAAATGTTTTCAAATTGCATCATTATAAATCACCCCTCCATTTTATAACAAATAATTCTATAAATACTAATACTAATGCAAAGAAAACTAAATATTCAGCAACATCCGTTTTTGCTGCCTCTCTTGATGATCTTCCAACAACCGTTCCAACTTCACTTTCTAAATCTAATTGTATGTTTACATTTGATTCATCATAATCAATTAAATTTGCTGAAATTGTTTGATTGTTGAAATTATAGAATCCAACTCTGTTCATAATTAATTTACTTGTACTAAAATTTCCATAAGGAGTTTGTACAAATTGATATTTTATTGGAATGACTTCTCCAGTTCTAAATACAACATCTTCTTCCTCTTCTTCAGGGAATAAATAATCTAATGTTGAACTCCAAAAGATTGGATAATCTGGAGTGTTCTTAAAATTAGACCAATCATTTACAATACCATTTAAAAGAATATGACCTTTACCAACTTCTTTCTCACAAATTAAAGGAACTTGTGTTCTAGCCATAACTAATTTGGTACAATCGATTTTAGTAGAATCAAAATATTTTGTAACTTCACTAAATTCGACATCTGTTGTAATTTGATTATTTACGTTTTTGATTAAAGTTGACTGTTCATCTTTTAATCCTTCTAATTCAAAAATTTCTAAGTTTTTATAATTTATATCTAATGAATCTTTTTGTAAATTAACAATTACTGATGAGCCATCTTTCACATCTCTATATATATTCTCAAAAGTAGCTGGAAGTAATTTTGATTTGTCAACATCATTGATAATATATAATTCAAATTTCCCCTCTGGAATAATTGGAGGATTTACTTCTTGTATTTCTAATCTATTTGATGAGTATAATGCTGTTTTTAAGTAATCTTTTGATTGTATATTGGTAATGTATAAAGTTTTGATTCTATCTCTTTTTGGAATACTTACGAATAAGAAATTATCTGGTATGAAATCATCTTTTGTTTCTATTTTGAATGTATTCTTACCTTCATTTAATGGGAAAATAATTTCTTTAACTGAATTTGAACCTAAAAATAATTCTTTTGTTTCATCTTCTGATGAAATTTTAATTAATCTGTCTTCATCATTATAATTTTTTATTTTAATAAAAACTTCATCTTCATAAACATCATAGTCTATAATTCCAAAGTTTGTAACTGGTTCATTATAAGGTTTGAATACAACATCAATTCCTTTAGAATTTAATTGTTTTTTAGCTGCTATCAAATCTTCAGAAAATGCAAAATCAGAATAAACATAAACTGTTCCTTCATTTAATAAAGTCATTGCTTGAATCATAGAATCTTCAATATTTGATTTTGATTCTGAAGGGTTTAAAGTTTTTAACAAGTCTGATGCTTTATCAGAACTGTCTCTTTCTAGAGCAACTAACGGCACTTCTTCTGCCAAGATTAAAGAAACCAATTTTTGATTTTCAATTAAGTTTATAGCATCATCTACACTTTTACCAAATCTTGTACTTCCATCTAATTCTGCTTGCATACTTGCACTTGTATCTAATATAATTACAATATGTTCATCTGTTTTGTTTTGTGCATATTCTAATTGTGGTGAAGATGAAGAGAATATTAAGAAAAATATTATTAAAAATTGTAAAAGTAAGAATAAATTTGTTAATAATCTTCTAAAAAATGAGTTTTTTCTTGATTTTTTTAAGTCTTTTATGAAGAACATTAATGATGAAAAAATTTGTTTCTTAGGTTTTAAAGAGAATAGATATAGTATGATAAAAGGTATTAATAATAGAAAAGCATACAAACCTATTGGGTCTTTATAAGATATCATGATTTTCAATTTATTTTTTTATTTAAATACTTTTTGTTATCTTAGTTTACAAGTTAATCTTATATTTTTTAGAAAATTAACAGATTATAAGGAAATTAAAGAGAATATTCATTGAAATTTGTCAACAAACCACTCTCTTCCATCTTTTTCTATTAAAGCCTTAGCACTTTTTGGAAGAGTATTGTCTTTATAGACCTCAACTGGTAGATTATGGTCAGATATTGTTTCAACAATTCTCCAAGATTCTTCAATTTCGTCATTTCTTACGAAAACTGATTGATCTCCTGTTAAAACATGCTCAAATAATATTTCATAAGCTTCAGGCGAGTTTGGACCAAATACACAACCATGACAGAAATCCATTTTTACCTTCTTAATCTTATTAGATCCTGGTTCTGTTACATTTATTAGTAAAAAGAATCCTTCATTCGGCTGGACTTGTATTACTAATCCATTTCCAGTTGTATCTCCAAAAGAATCATCTACATCTTTGAATTGAACATAAATTATAATTTTTTTATCATGTAGTTTTTTACCAGCCCTTAAATAAAATGGAACTTTCTTCCATCTTTCATTATCAATAAATGCTTTAACAGCAACAAAAGTTTCAGTGTTACTATTTTGATCAACCCCATCTTCTTTCTTATAAGACTCATATTGACCTAAGACTACGTTTTTAGATGAAATTTTCTTTACAGACTTTAGAACATTATATTTTCCATCCCTTATGCAAGTAGCATCTAACTTCTTTGGTTTTTCCATTGTAGTTAAAGCCAATAGTTGTAAAAGGTGATTTTGTAGTACATCTTTTATTGCACCATATTTATCATAAAACTTAGCTCTTGAACCAATACCAATAGATTCATCCAACATAATTTGAACGTGATCTATTTTTTCTGAATTCCAAATTGGCTCTAAGATTGTATTAGTAAATCTTAATATGGATATGTTTTTAACTAATTCTTTTGCTAAATAATGATCTATTCTAAATACTTGTTTTTCTTTAAAATATTTGTTTATAGTTTTGTTTAAGTCTATAGCATTTCTTAAATCATCTCCGAAAGGCTTTTCGAAAACAATTCTTACCCATCCATTACTTTCTTTATTTAATTTAAACTCACTTAAATGAATTACTATTGATTCGAAGAATGATGGAAGTGTTGATAAGTAAAATAAAGTGTTTTTACATTTTGATTTTTTAATTAAATCTTTTAATTCTTGATAAACAAATGGTTTTCTAAAATCTCCTTGTAAATAAGACATGCTATTTTTCATCTTTTCAAGGACTTTTTTATCTGGGTCTTTAATTTCTTGAGAAAACCTATCTATTAAGAAATCAACAGAATACTCGGAAGATGCTAAACCTATTATGTTAAATTTTGTAATTTTTTTATTTTTAATTAAATAATAAATAGCAGGAAGAAGTTTTATCTTCGCTAAATCACTAGAGATTCCAAATATAACAAAATTTGTATTAGGCATAAATCGTTATTTTGTAATATGGTTTATATACTTTTTGTTGTTTTGAAAGAATTGATGATAAAATTGCAGTACTTAGAATTCATCTAAGTCATCTATTTTCTTTAAATAACCTTTTTTCTTTAAGAAAGCAACCTGATTAGTTGTATATTTGTAGATAATGTCTCCTTTTTCATCACCACCAAACTCCCATGGTTCAATGATTACGAAATTTCCTTCCCTTACCCATAAGTTTTTCTTTAATCTACCTGGGATTCTACAAATTCTAGTTTTACCATCTAAACATCTTGCTTTAACTCTAGAAGCACCGAGCCTTTGCTCAATTAATCCAAAAGTTTCAGGTTCTCTAGGGAGTCTTACCCTTACAATTTGTGGTTCTTCAGTATTCACTTTTCCACCCTTGCCTTTGCTTTTATTGAAATTTGGATTCATCTAATATATAGAGTATTTAAACTGTTTATAAGCTTTTCGAAAAGAAAGATAGTCATTTTGTTTTCAAAAAAGTAAAATATATATACTAGACTTCCATATTTTCGATAATGGTTAAGATTGCATTCTTTGATTTAGAGAAATGGATGGAAAAATACATTAAAGAAAATCTGAAAGGACATGAGATTTATTTTTCCAATAAGAAGTTAAGTAACACTGCTATTGATAAAATAAAAGATTGTGAAGTATTAGCAACTTTTATTCATTCTAAACCTAGTTGTAAGATTTTAAGTCAACTTACTAAATTAAAGATGATTACCACAATGTCTACTGGTTATGACCATATTGACATTCCTTATTGTGTTGAAAAAAAAATTACTGTTTGTAATGTTCCAACTTATGGAGAAAATACTGTTGCAGAATTTACTTTTGCTTTAATTCTTGATTTATCTAGAAAAATTTCAGAATCTGTTGATAAAATCAAAATGGGTCATTTCGATTTAGATGGACTAAGAGGTTTTGATTTAAAGGATAAGACAATAGGAATTGTTGGATTAGGTAATATTGGTAAGAAAGTTGCTAAAATGGCCAGTGGTTTTGATATGAATATTATTGCGTTTGATCCATATAAAGATGAAGAATTTGCAAAGAAATATGATATTAAGTATAAATCAATTGACCATATTTTTAAAAATTGTGATATAATTACTTTCCATGTACCTTATAATAAATATACTCATCATTTACTAAATATGAGTAGAGTAAAGACTATGAAAAAAGGTGCTTATATAATTAATACATCTAGAGGTAAAGTTTTAGACACTAATGCTTTGATTTATGGTTTGAATAAAAAAATAATTGCTGGAGCAGCTTTAGATGTTTTAGAAGATGAAACTTTCATTCCAAATGATGAAGTTCAATTATCTAGTAAATATTTTGATAAAAATAAAGAAGAATTAAAATTGTTATTACAAGAACATATTTTGACTGAACAAGACAATGTAATAATAACTCCACATAATGCTTTCAATACAAAAGAGGCATTAATAAGAATACTTGACACCACAATAAAAAATATAAAGGGCTATGTAAATAAAAGGTGTATAAATAAAGTTAATTGTAAATTATGAGGTAAATTAAAATGACTAAAATTCCAGAACCACCAGCTCCAACTCAGGAAGCTGAAGAAAAAGAAGAAATTAAGGAAGAAACTGAAGAAGAAATTCCTGAACCAGAAGTTGAAGAAACTAAAGAGGAACCTGCTGAGGATGTAGAAGAAATTGAAGATGATATTGAAGAGCCTAGTGAAGAAATAGATGCTCCTCCAAAACCAGAAGATATTTCTGATGATGAATTAAATCCTGAAGAAGAAATTAAGAGAGAAGAAGAAATTGAAAAAACTCTTGAAGAAGAAAAGGATGAGTTAAAAAAAGCAGAAGAACTTCTTGATGAAATTGATAAAGAATTAAAACAAAAAGATATGTAAATATCTTTTTAATTTCTTTTTTATTATTTTTAAATTATAACTTCCAGATTTTATCGCCAACATAATGTATTGATAATATTGATTTTCCTGTTTGTTGAGATTTTAATTCATCTGCATCAAAAATTGCTTTGCCAATAGCTATAGGTCTTTTGTTTTGCTCATCTATTATTGAGACGTAGTCATCTTTTTTGATTTCTGAGTTAATATTAGTAATACCTGGTCTCATTACATCTGATCCGTTGGCTACATATTTTATAGCTCCCATGTCTACAGTAATTGTTTTTAGAAAATTGTTTTTTAATAGTAGTTTTAATGTCGGAACGATTTTGTTTTCATGATAAAAGAATAATACTTCATTGTTAACTTTTACATATTTATACTCATCTTCAACCAATTCTACTTTATCTTTCTTTGAAAATGGTTCTACATTGTATAATTTGTTTATTTCTTCTAATAATTCCTTAGATCCAGATTTGTTTAAAGTTTTTACCTTCATAATTTTATAATAATTTAATAGTATAAAAATGTAATTGTAGAAACATTTAAAAAATAACTTTGTTTTTAATTAACTATGGATTATAAAAAACTAGGTTTTAAGGCAGGTATTGAAATTCATCAACAGTTATCGGGAATAAAGTTATTTTGTGACTGTCCAGCAGATAATGTTAAATTTGAACCAGATAGAAAGGTTGAAAGATATTTAAGAGCGGTTGTTGGTGAGACTGGAGAGGTTGATGTTGCTGCTGCTCATGAAACTAGTAAAAATAAGAAATTTATCTATGAAGCGAGTTCTAAAGAAACTTGTAATATTGAGTTTGATGAAGAACCTCCAAAAAATGTTAATTTAGATCATCTTAAAACGGCAATTTTAGTTTCTAAAATGTTAAATGCTAAAATCGTTGATGAAGTTCAAGTAATGAGGAAAATTGTTGTTGATGGAAGTAATGTTTCTGGTTTTCAACGAACTATGTTGGTTGGTTATGATGGATATATTGATACCGAAAAAGGTAAAGTTAAAATCCCGGCAGTTTTATTAGAAGAAGAAGCTGCTCAAAAAATTGAAACTACTAAAGATTCTGTTACATATAATCTAGCTAGATTGGGTATTCCTTTATTAGAAATTTCTACTGATGCTTCTATTAAAGACCCAGAACATGCTAAAGATGTTGCAGCTCATGTTGGAATGGTATTAAGAAGTACTGGTAAAGCTAAAAGAGGTATTGGTACTATTAGACAAGATGTTAATGTTTCTATTAAAGGTGGTGTAAGAACTGAAATTAAAGGTTTTCAGGACTTAAAATCAATACCTAAAGTAATTAATAATGAAATTGAAAGACAACTTGGATTAATTGAAGATGCTGTTGAAATGAAAGAAGAAGTTCGTAAAGCAGAACCTGATTTTTCAACTTCATTTTTAAGACCTATTCCTGGTGCTGCTAGATTGTATCCAGAAACTGATTGTTTACCTATTGCGATTACAAAAGAAATGATTGAAGAAATAGAAATCCCTGAATTAATTTCTGAGAAAATTGAAAAGTTAATGGAAACTTATAATATTTCAGAAGTATTGGCTAATGGATTAGCTAAATCTGGCATTAAGTTTTGTGATTATGTTAAAGAATTTGACAAATTAGAACCTAAATTGATTGCTCAAATATTAATTGATGTTCCTAAGGACATTAAATCTAGATTAAATATTGATTCTAGTTCATTAACTGAAGATAATTTTAAGGAAGTTTTATCTAAATTAAATAAAGATGAAATTTCTAAAGATTCTGTTGTTGACATATTAGCTTTAATATCAGAAGGAAAAGATGTTGATTACTCTAAGTTTGAGAAAGCAGATTTATCTGATGTTGAATCTGAGATTAAGAAAATAGTTGAAGAAAAACCAGGTTTGAATGCTGGAGGCTATATGGGCTTAGTCATGGCGAAGTTCAAAGGTAAAGTTGATGGTGCAACTGCTATGAAGATTCTTAATAAAATTCTAAAATAATTAAATAATTAAAAAAAATTAAGAAAACATTATCAGAACTAATGCAACAAATAAGTATAATATTAATGAAATTGCAGTTAATTTAATTCCGATTTTTGGTAGGATGTGATCAATAATTAAAGCAATGATTATTAACACTCCCAAGTTTTTTGAAGTTAGCATTTTTTTAGCCATAATTTAATTTTAAATTAATAGTATAAATACTTTTTGATTAATTTTATAAACAGATGTTAATTTGCTAAATAGATGAAGTTTTATATTGACGGCCCTTTTGAGAAAAGTTATGAAATTGCAAATATGTATGAAAAGATTCTGTTTGCAAATCATGAATTAGTTAATAATCCAAAAGATAAAAGTATTGAGTCCATAATCAGTTATAAAAAAAATCAATCTGTTGAAATTAATTCAATAATGGATTGTAATGTTTTTATACATGTTTCTGATTCAGAATTTTACAATGATACTTTTTATTTAGGATTTGCAATCTGTAAATATATTACTAAGGGAAATCCTTTTATCTACGTAATAGGAAATGGAAATTCAGAAAGATATTCTCATCCTGTTGTTAATAGAATAAAAGAAATTAATTTAATTAATTCTTTAGAAAAAATATTAAAAGATTTCTCAAATAGTAAAGATTAATCCTGCATTGCTTTCAAGATTGTTTCTAATTCCCCAACATAATCTGTTGTGATAACTCTTCTTATACAAGGCAGAAAATAATATTGAGATTCATTAGCTTTACTCCCCATTACATATATCCTATGAGGCTTTTCATGAGTAGTATTACTACATATAGCAATTCCAAGATCTAAAAATTTTCTATCACAAAATCCATCTGATATATGAATCAGGTAGTCTGAATCTCTAATTGCAAATAATTCTCCAATTGCTTGATTTAAAGAATTATCTGATTTTGAATATTCATCTGGAAAATCTCTAGACAACCAATCACTAGTAATTTTATGATTGTATTTTTTAATTAAGTCTTGCAACTCTTTGACAATTTTTTTATCTTGTCCTTTGGCTGATACATAAAATTTCATTTTTGGGCTAGAAGTAAATAATCATTTATAAAATTAATTCTATATTTTGAAAATACGCGCCCGGAGAGATTTGAACTCTCGATTTACACCTTAGGAGGGTGTCGCCTTATCCAGGCTAGGCTACGGGTGCATTATAAAATTTTAAAAGTTTAAACCCTTTTTAAAGTTTTCACTATTACCAGGAAAATAGAAATCTAAATGTTTCATAAATTCATTTTTAGAATTTATTTTTTGTTTTTTTGACTTTGTTAAATCATAATTATATAATACTACTTTATTTAATTCAGTATCTACTACATAATCAAATAAATCTTGAGGTAAAAGGTAATCATACTTCATTAATTCTGAACAAATAAATCCCAAGTCTCTACACACCTCAGAACGTATTTTCTCAGGTACAACAGCACTTAATAAGTATGGTAAATGTAACATGTTTGCATTAATTGAATATTGAACATAGTGATGTTCTTGTTTACAAACATTTAGAATTCCAGAAGAAGTTATTTCTGGCACTAATATTTTATTTGATAAATCTTCATAACAATCTAAAGTGTTCTCTAACTCATCAGAATTTCTCAAGATAAGAAGACTATAGATTTGACCATCTTCACAATTATAAACAATTGGTCTATTCTTAGAAAGAATTTTTGACTCTAAAACTTTTCTTATATTAGAGTTTAATGGAATTAATTTATCTCTAAATAATTCTTTTCTTACAGTGTCACTTCTTAAATCATATACGTCAATTTGATTTTCACTTAATGATTCAGGAGATAATCTATACACAACGCTTGGAAAATCTCTAGCGATTTTTAATAATTTATCCATTATCACAAACGTAGATAAGTATTGTTTTTTAAAGATTTTCAAATTAAAGACAAGATTTTTTAAATAATGCTTGTTTTTTACTAAAATATGTATAAACTTAAAGAAAATCCAGAAGATTTTATTGTAATAGAAAGAAGTAATGTTGAGATTAAAGATGATGGAGAATTTACTTATTTTGTCTTAAAGAAAAAGAATTACAATACTTCTGATGCTATTCAAAGAATTGCGGATACTCTTCGTTATAATTCTAAAGATATTGGTTTTGCAGGTAATAAAGATAGAAGGGCTATTACTGAACAATTATGTAGTATTAAGAATATTTCAAAAGAAAAATTGGAATCTTTGAAATTAAAAGACATTGATATTTTAGTTAAAGGATATGGAGATGAATCAATTAATTTGGGGATGTTAGAAGGGAATTATTTTATAATTAATATTAAAGATATTAACTTTAAACCTAAACCAATTACTAAATTTATTAATTATTATGGTCCTCAAAGATTTGGAGATGATAATATTGAAATTGGAAGAAGTATTATTAAGAAAGATTTTAAAAATTTGGAAAAATTTAATTTGTCAGTAAATAAGATTAATCAAAGTAGAAGACTTTCAAGAATCTATATTCATGCTTATCAATCTTATTTGTGGAATAAGTCTGTTGAAAGATTGATTTCTAAAGGTATTGAGGTAGATGAAGTACCTATTGTTGGTTTTGGAACTGAATTTAAGAATGATTCTGTTGAGGAAGTTTGTAAAGAAGTTCTTAAAGAAGAAGGTATTAAGAAAAGAGATTTTATTATAAGACAATGTCCTGATTTGAGTGCTGAAGGAGATGTTAGAAAAGTATATTGTGATGTTTCTGAATTAGAAATTTCAGAATTAGAAAATAATCAAGTAACTGTTAAATTCTTCTTGCCTAAGGGTTGTTATGCAACTGTTTTTATTGAACAATTACTTTCCTCCTAGTTGGGATAAGAGAGGTTCTTAAATTTATTTTAATTATTCTTATTTATGGAATATTTAGCAAAATTAAAATTAATTGAAGAAGTGTTAGAAGATAAAGTATTAGTACCTTTTGAGATTTTTGATAAAATTGAAGAGAGGAATGAAAGAATTTTCGAATATAAAGCTGCAAGATCTAAAGGTTATTTGTTTTCTTATGATTTTAATGAAAGAAATAAAGATAGATTGAATATAGATGGTTCTGATTTTGTTGAAATCCCTAGTTCTAAATTAATTGAGTACTTGAAGATTGGTTGTTATGAATGTTGTGAAGAACATAAAAAACCAAGAGCTGAATGTTGCAGTAATAAAGATTTGGATATATTGATGAAGTATATCTTCGAAAATAATTAGATTAAATAACAAATATCTTTTTAAAATGTGTTGAAATTATACTTAAAATGAGTAAAGTTACTATTATTGGGGCTGGTTATGTTGGATTGCCAACAGCAGCTCATTGGTCTACAGTTCATGACGTTGTTGTATATGATATTATGGCAGATAAAATCCAACTTGCAAATGATGTTATTTCTGGGAAAAAAGACCAACTCCATATTCATGAGGGTGGTTTAGTTGAGAAATTAAGACAAAATAAAAATAATTTAACCTTCACAACTGATAAAGAAAAAGCTTTAATGAATTCCGAGTTAATTTTTGTTGCAGCCGGCACTCCCGAGAATAAGAAAGGAAGGGCTAACTTAGAATATGTTGTTGCTGCTGCAAAAGAAATTGGTCAAAATATTAATAATAATTGTATTGTTATAAATAAGAGTACTTGTCCTCCTGGAACTGCATATTTAGTAGAGGATACTATTAAAGAAGAATTGAAAAAAAGAAATTTAATTTTTTGTTATAATGTTTCTGTTGGTTCTTGTCCTGAATTTTTAGCAGAAGGAACTGCTATGAAAAATTTACATAGTCCTGATAGAATTGTTTATGGAAGTGATGATGAATCTACTTTAAAATATTTAAGAAATTTTTTTACTGCATTACATCCAATTGATAAATTAGTTGAGATGGATACTGTTTCTGCAGAAGTTACAAAATATGTTGCTAATTGTGCTTTAGCTAAAGACATTTCTTTTATGAATCAATTTACAGAATTATTTGATATAATTGGCGCTAATACTGAAAATGTTAGAAGAGGTATTGTTAAAGATTCTAGATTAGGAAGTTTTTATAGGGCAGGTATGGGATATGGTGGTAGTTGTTTTGGAAAAGATACTAGTGCTATTTATGAATTAGCTAAAATTTATGGTATTGATTTAAGTATAATTGGAGAAACAATTAATGTTAATAAAGGAATGCCTATAAGATTTCATGAAAAAATAAATTCTCATTTTGGTGAGACTTATACAAATAATTTAGAAGGTAAAACTTTTGGATTATGGGGCATTGGATTTAAAGCTAATACTGATGATTTAAGAGATTCAAAATCTGTTGAATTAGCAAATGATCTAATGGAATGTGGAGCTAAGCTACATATCTTTGATAATATTAGAGGGGCTTTAGATAATTTTCCAAAAGTAGCTAAATTTGAGAATTATACAATATGTAAAGATCAATATGACATTCCTGATATTGATGGTTTAATTATTGGTAATGAAGCTGAATTATTTAGATCACCAAATCCATCTAAATTAAACATGAAACATAAAGTTATCTTTGATGGAAAAAATTGTATTTCTGATTATGTGGTTCATAATTTGAAAGAGGAAGGATTTATTTACAAATCAATTGGAAGAGATGTTTTAGGAAAACCAGTTGATAAACAAATGTTAATAGATACTTTAAGAGATAAATATATGAGTTAATTCTTTTTAGCCATTAAATTACCTTTATAGTCATCTAAATCTAAGCAGAGATCTAAGTTTGAACAATATTCTTGAGAGATTGGTTCTATTCTTAATAATCTTGCTCCACAACTATTACTCGGAAACCATAATGATAATATATTTGAAATACTACATAGATGTTGTCTTATTAAATGCTGCATATAATCCTTCATTAAAATTACATCACCCTCAACTAAATATTCTAAGATTTCTTCTTTTTTTCTATTATCTAAAAATGGATTATGTTTAAATTCATTTACAAAGTGTGAATCTAAAATAAAACTATCTTTTCTTAGTTCATCATAAACATCATTGTTTAATTCTAAACCACCCTCGACTAAATTAGAACTAGGGTTTAATCCATCAATTATTTTTTTAGCTAAAGGAATTTTATATAATGATAATAATACTTCTCCTGTTGCACTTGGGTCTTGAATGGATAAACATGCAACATCTAAAGGTAATTTTAATAAAATATTTCTATCAAATTCATCATCTAAAGAAATTCTATTTCTAAATGCTTCTTTTGGAGTCAATAACGAATATCCATTTTCAATTAAAT
>JAHWHN010000154.1 GCA_019323235.1 Candidatus Woesearchaeota archaeon
ATGTAAATTTTGTTCCTGAAGTTTTAAAAGACTATTATTATTCAGCAGATGTTGTTGTAGAATTAGAAATTGTTAATGAGAATGGAGATAGAGTAAATCTTCAAGAAGAAGATTTTACTTATGCAAATGGAAATCCTATTTACATGGATGAATCTGCAGAAGCAACTTTTAGCTGGATCCCAGTTAGAGATGGAAGATATAAAGCAACTGTTACTTCTTATGTTACAGATGCACAATGTGTTAATTCTTTAGAAGCTTCCGCTAGTAAAAACTTTTCAGTTTTACCTGCAAGACCAAATAATGAATGTTATACTTTAATGAATAATTTAGATATTAATAACTCATTCCCAATGGTCGGAGATGATTTAATGTTTACTTTTGAAAAATTAAGTAATTATGCGGATATTAATCATTTACTATATCCTATTGCAACTGATATTGAATATGAAATCTATGAAGGTGCTACTTTAGTAGATTCTGGTTCTTTAACTATGAATGCTAATTCAAATAGCAATGATTATGAAACTTACTCATTTAATTGGGTTCCAACACAAGCTGGACAAATGAAAATTGTTGTTACTGGTGTAGCAAATAATCAAGTTTGTGATGGTTTAACTAATACTCAAGAAGTATTAGAATTAAATTTTAATGTGGCTGAAATTCCAACTTATTATGCTAACTTACAATTTGCCGATGAGTTAACTGGAGAAATGATTGGAAATGTTGAGGTTACTTTAAATGGTAGCGTAGGTTATACAGATTCAATGGGTCTTGTAACTTTTGAAGACTTAGAAGTTGGAACTTATGATTTTACTGCAATTGCTGACGGTTATGTAACTTTACACGACAGTATTGAGATTATTGATGGTAATATTGGTCAATCTTACTTAATGACTCCTTTACCAAAAAATAGAATGAATGTTGAAATTGATTGTTTCAATCCAACAATTGTTGGAGATGAACAATATTGTTCAGTTTATGTTACTAATATGAATAACAATATTATTCCAAATGCTAATGTAGAAATTAGATATGATAGCGGAGATATATTTGGAAGATGTACAACTAGCAACATATTAGGTTCTTGTATTGTTGGAAAAGTTGAAAATAATATTGGAGAATTTTCAGTTAGAGCAAAAGCAACTCATAATTTACATTTAGATACTTACTCCGATTGGTTTAATTATGCTGTTATCGAAAGTAATGTAACTAATTCAACTATTACTTTTACTAATATGCCACCAACTGTTGCTTATGTTGATGAATTATATTCATTTGATTTAGATGCAGTTAGTGATGAAGGTGTTGTATTATTTAACATTATTGACGCTCCAATTGGATTTACTATGACTTTAGGAGGATTCATGCAATGGACTCCTACAGAAGCAGATTTAGGTTTACATTCAGTTACTGTTCAAGCTAATGATGGTATTAATACTAAAGATTTAACTTGGACTATTGAAGTAAAAGATAATACTACTCTTGATGAAGAAGAAGATTTAGATGAACAATTAGATGTTGTTAAAGTTAGATTTCCTTTAGGAGAGGTTGTTTCTCCTGGAGATGAATTAAGAGTTAGTGTAACAATTGATAACTCAGGAGATGTTGATTTTGAAGATATAAAATTAACTGTAATGAGTTATGACTTACAAGAAAGAAGAAGTGTTGGACCTTTTGATATTGATGAAGGCGATGTTGAAACAAAATCAGTTTCCATAACAATTCCTGAATATACTCCTGCTGGAGAATATGATATTAGAATTGTTGTAAGAAGTGATGACATCAAAAGAATAAAACACAGAATTATCAAAGTTATTTAATCATAGAGTAGTTAATGGTGTAAACTACTTTTAAATAACAAAACACCCATAATCTTTATAAAAGAGAAGGTGTTACAAAAACACACTATGCCTATTAATAGGGGGTATGACGAGAAAATGAATACAAAAATGAAAACAAGTTTACTGTTTATGATTGCGGTTGTTGCAATGTTAACAGTTGCAGGTTTTGCTAACGCATTACCAGAAATTTTATCTGTTGAAATTAACGACAGAGAATACTCAGAAGATGATTACACTAACGGAAAAACAATCGATATCCAAAAAGGCGAAGATATTGAAGTTGTTGTTGAATTAGAAGCTGTAAACGCTGAAAAAGACGTTGAAGTTGAAATTGATATTTTAGGTTATGAATACAATGATAAAGAAGAATTATCAGATTCATCCCACACTTTCGACTTAGCTGCTGGTCACTCAGACGATGTTACTTTAGAAGTATCTGTTCCAATCAGAGCTGATAAAGACTACTATGATTTAAGAATCAGAGTTGGTTCAAGAACTGGTGGATCTGAAGAAAGATTAGTTAGATTATACGTTAAAGGCGTAAGACATCAAATTCAAGTTAAAGATGTTTTATTACACCCAGCTAACGGTGTTAAAGCAGGAAGTTCTGTATTAGTTACTGCAAGAGTTACTAATAGAGGAGAAAAAGACGAAGAAGATGTTAAAGTTACTGCTAGAGTTCCAGCATTAAATTTAGAAGATTCTTACTATATTGAAGAAGTTGAAGAAGACGAATCAAAAACTTCAGAAGAACTATACTTAAGAATTCCAGCTTGTGTTAAAGCAGGTACTTATGATGTAGAAGTTGAAGTTGAATTCGACGAAGGTGAAGAAACTGTTACTGCTACTAAAGAATTAGTTGTTATGGAAGGAGACTTTTGTGAAGCTAATGAAGTAGAAGATGTTAAAACTAAAATCGCAGTTGGTTCACAAGTTCAACAAATGACTGCTGGTAAAGCAGGTACAACTTACTCATTAGCTATTACTAATCCAGGTAGTGCTGCTAAAACTTATACTTTAGCTGTATCTGGTGTTGATGCATGGGGTACTTACAGAGTTGATCCTACTGCTACTGTTTTAGTAAACGGTGGAGAAACTAAACCTGTATTTGTATTTGTGTCAGCTAGTGAAGAAGCAACTGAAGGACAAAAACCATTCGCAGTTACAATTGCAAGTGGTGCTGAATCTCAAACTGTTCAATATTACGCAAATGTTATGAAAGAAGAAAGTAGCTTAAATAACTGGGCTAAATATGTATTAATCGCATTAATTGTTGTATTAATCGTAATTGGTTTAATTATTGGCTTCAGCAGAATGCGTGGTAGCGAAGATTTTGACGAAGACGACGAAGAATTGTCCGGACAAACTTACTACTAAGTTTAATAAAAAGAACCAGTCCAACTAAATGGTTATACCCCTTTTGGGACTGGCATTTTTTTCTTTTTTTTATTTATTAAGGGGTTTTACATTATTAAAATGAAATTCAAATTAATGATTGGATTGTTACTTATTATGGTATTCTTACCTATTGTAAGTGCGTCTGAGTTTGAAGTTTGGAGTTCATCATTAAATGCTTGTTCCTGTAGCATTGAAAGTCAGGAAGTTTTTGTTTTTAATTCTGGACAAGATTCTTTATTCACTATATCCATTTCTGGTAAATCTGCAGAATGGGCTGCTGTTAGTTATAATAGCATTTATTTAGAAACTGGTAAGAAAGGATCTTTTCTAATTACATATAATGTTCCTTGTGAAGCTAAAGAAGGTAATATTGAAATTAAAATTACTTCACTAGATGGAACTGTAAAAGAATTCTCACAAGAATTAAATATTGGAAAATGTGTTAACATTCAAGCAGTTCCTATTTTAACTTTACAAAATAGTTGTCCTTGTGAAGCTAAAGAATTTATTTTTAAAGTAAAAAATATTGGAAACTTTAAAGAAACTTATACTTTTGAAAGTTCTGAATTAAATGATTATTTTACATTTATTCCAGGAATTGTTACTTTAAATCCAAATGAAGAAATAAGTGTTGTTGGAGTTTTAAATGCTCCTTGCGGTACTTATGGTAATTTTGAATTTGAATTAGTTGCAAAATCTCAAAATAATGAACAAAAAATAGAACTACCTGCTAAAATCTTAATTAGTGATTGTTATGAATATAGCGTTACTGCAGGCAAACTAAAAAATATTTTTGAAACACAAACAGAACCTTATAAAGTATGTAAAGATATTAATTACGGAATTCCTATTCTAATTGAGAATAAGGAAGATTTTAATAACAAGTATACTATTGACATTAAAAGTAAATATGCTTCTCTAAACAAAGAAGAAGTGCTTGTAAGAGCAAATAGTTCTGAGATTGTAATGATTAATTTTAATTCAGAAGATGCTATTAATACAAGTGTTTATTTAACCACTAATTCAATTTTGGGAGATAAAGAAAATAAAATAAGACTTCCAATTATTGTTGAAGACTGTTATAATTTAGATATTGTATCTAGTAAGAATATTTTTGTTGAAGAGGGTGTTGCTAAAGTTAAATTAGTTAATAGAGGTACAAAAGATATTAATGCTGATGTCATAATTAAAGGTAATAAACATAGTTATCTAGAATCTAATAAAATTTTAGTTGAAGATAAGGCAATTTTAGAAATTAAAACAGATGATTATAAAGAAGGTATTGATACTGTTGAAGTTAAGTTTAGATTAGAAGATAATGAAGTTGTTTCAAAGAAATTTACTTTGATTTTTGGAAAACCTATTTTTTACTTATATAGATATTATATTGTGTTAGGGATTATTATTTTAGCAATATTAATCTCATTATTAATTACTAAATTAAATTTAGATGAAAGAAGTCTTGAAAAGAAAAAGAAAAGTACTGAAAAATTATTAGCTAATATTGAAAAACATATTCCTAAAGAAGAAACTGTTACTAAAACAACTAAGAAAAAATCAGCAAAAAAAGAAGACAAAAAAACAGAAGAAACTGGTAAAGAATCTGAGGATATTAAATTCAATTGGAGATTACTTTGGATTTTATTAGGATTAATTGTTTTAATTGCAGTTATAACATTAGGAACTATTTTATTTACAAAACCTAGCTTATTAGGAATTAACAATTCAACTATGAATGATTTGTTTAATTTCTCATTTAAATTTGATTTTACAGATGATTGGTTTAATAGTAATTCAACAGAACTTGTTAACATTACTGAGAATATAACTAATGCATCCAATAATAACAATAATAGTTAAGTTTTCAATTAAAATTTCTAAAAATTTATTAATTAGTTAATCATTTTATTTCTTATGAAACGTTTAATTATATTAGTCTTAATATTAAGTATACTTATTGGTTGTTCTACTCAAAATATCGTTAATGAAACTCAAACAAATGATAATTCTTCAAATAATGTTGATATAGAATCTAATGACAATTCAGATTCCCAAAAAGATTCAAAAGATGAAACATCTAATGTTGGAAATAAAAATTCTTTAGATAATGATGTTGTGGCAGAAGTTTTTTCTAAAAGCTTATATCCTGGAAAAGGAGAAAATGTAGAAATTCAATTTAAAGCAAGTAATAAAGGATTATATGATGTAGAGGGTTTTGATTATAGAATAGAAATTTCTAAAAAAGGCAATATTATTTATGAATATAAAAACAAGACAGAAAGTATAAACAAGAATCAAAAAGTTACAATTAAAACTTTAAATTATAAGTTTGATGCTTTAGGAAATTATAAAGTAGAATTATTTCTTGATGAATTAAATACCATTAAAGAATTAGAAGAAGAAAACAACATTGATTCCATTACTATTTATGTTAAAGATCAAACTACAAGTTCATCGACTAATAATGATGATACAACAATTTCAGAAGTAGAGGGTTGTACAGATAGTGATGGTGGTAAAAAATATAATAAATTAGGAACTTGTAAAGATGAGAATTTTGTCAAAGGTAAGAGTGATTTTTGTGCTGGTGATGAGAATTTAGCTGAAATGTTTTGTAGTCCAACAGGACTTTGTGATATTGAAATTAGAGAATGTGATGGAGTCTGTAGAGACGGAATTTGTATAGAATAATTATTTTAATTTATTTTTTATATTTCATTATTAAACCATCAATTATCTTTATATATGGTATTTAATTCCTATTTTTCTATGGAAAAAACTGTTATTGAATCAAAAATAATAGAAATTAAAAATCAAAAAGGCACTATACTTTGGCCAATTTTTTTATCTCAAGCAAATGAACTAGCTAAACTTGCTTATGAAAATGGTCATGAAGATTTAAGACAATCTTTAATAAGTATAAGTCAAAATGAATTAAGAAAGGCAATTGATGCAACTCATGGTGATCCATATAAATTTGCTCCATTTCTAAAAACAAATATGAATGAAAGTTTAGAAGATAAATTAAATAATCGTAATATAAATGATTTTGAAGGTAAATTTATTAAAAGAAGAGATTTAAGAAATTTGTTTCCTTCTTATTTTGAGATTACAGATAAAGCAAAATTTTTAGAAAGAGAAGATATCTTACACCCTACCAAGGATAATGAATATTTTTATGGAGAGATTAAAAAATATATTGAATTAGTTGATAAATTAAATGCTGAAATTATTTATTCAGGGGTTGTTGATGAGTTATTTTTAGAAACAGAAATTTCAAAATCAGATATTAGATATAGATTAAATAGAATAGACCTTGTTAAAAAATTTCCAATTGGAAGAAAAGTTTACTTCTTTAAAAAAGATGAAAAACATGATATAATAAATAGAATCATGAATTATTATGACGATTATGATGAAGCAGAAGAAATGATAGAGAGGAAAAAAATATCTTCTATTGCTTTTGACATTAATACTTATGATAAAGCAATTAAATCCATGAAGAGAGGAGATTATTTATCTCAAGAATATAATGAATTTGCAAAATTAATTTCTCATGCAGCAACAGAATTTTATCTTAATGATTATGCAAATAAGTTATTTAAAACAGTTTCACATATTTATAATATATCTTATGCAGGTTTGGAAGAGATTACTTCAATAAGTATGGGAATGAAACAAGAAACAAAAGATAGACTTTTACATATTGCAAAAACAATGAAAAAACACCTTGAAAAAGAGGAAATTAAGAAAAATTCTTAATTTTTTTATATAAATTTTAAAAAAGTTTTAATTCCCAAATATAAAAATTTATAAATGAACTTTTTTGGGTTTAACTTGATGAGTCAAACTACTTTAACAAAAGATGAGCCAAAACCAGTTGCTATGAACAAAGCTGAGGAGATGGCAACCAAACAAAGAGATATTTCAGTTGCTGCTTTTTTTGAGAAAAACAGACATTTACTTGGATTTGATAATCCTCGAAAAGCTTTACTTACTACTATTAAAGAAGCTGTTGACAATTCTTTAGATGCTTGTGAAGAAGCCAGTATTCTTCCAGAAATTATTGTAGAAGTTATTGATTTAGGAAATGATAGATTTAGAATCATTGTTGAAGATAATGGTCCAGGAATTGTTAAAAGTCAACTTCCTAAAATTTTCGCAAAATTACTATATGGTTCAAAGTTTCATAAATTAGCTCAAACAAGAGGACAGCAAGGTATTGGGATTTCTGCTTCTGTTATGTATGGGCATTTAACAACAGGTAAACCAGCAAAGATTACTTCCAAGATAGCACCAGACAGACCAGCTATTTATCATGAATTACATATTGATACTAATACAAACAAACCAATTATTTCAAGAGATGAAACTAGAGAATGGGCTCATAAAGATCATGGTACAAGAATTGAATTAGATATTGAGGGTGCTTATATTAAAGGTAAATTATCAATTGACGAGTATTTAAAAGAAACTGCAATTGTAAACCCTCATTTAACTATCATCTATACTAACCCTAAAGCAGAACAATATATTTTCGCAAGAGTTACTGATGAACTACCACCAAAACCAGTTGAGATTAAACCTCATCCTTATGGTATTGAATTAGGTATGTTAATTAGAATGCTTAATGATACTGAAACTAGAACTTTACAATCTTTTTTAACTACTGAATTTTCAAGAGTGGGAGCAGGTACTGCAAAGGAAATTTGTGAACATGCTTCTTTACTTCCAAATACCAAGCCAAAATCAATAAATAGAGAAATGGCTGAAAAAATAATGGAAGCAATTAAGAAAACTAAAATTATTGCTCCTCCTACAGATTGTATTTCACCAATTGGTGCTGAGTTATTAGAAAAAGGTATTAGAAAAGAGATTAATGCAGAGTTTTATACTGCTGTAACTAGACCTCCTGCAGTTTATAGAGGAAATCCTTTCGTTATAGAAGTAGGTCTTGCCTATGGTGGAGATCAACCAAAAGATAAACCAGTTACTTTAATGAGATACGCTAATCGTGTACCATTACAATATCAACAGGGAGCTGGAGCAGTTGTTAAATCTGTTTCACAAACTAATTGGAAGCCTTATGGATTAAATCAATCAGGGAATAACCTTCCAGTTGGACCTATGACTATTGCTGTTCATATGGCTTCAGTATGGGTTCCTTTTACTTCTGAATCTAAAGAAGCTATTGCTAATTATGAAGATATAATTAAAGAAATGAAGCTAGGAATTCAAGAATGTGGTAGAAAACTAGCTAGTTATGTTAATAAGAAAAAAAGAGTGGGATATGAGATTAAGAAAAGAAGTTATATCGAAAAATACATCCCTCATGTTGGAGAGGCTTTAGCTGACTTATTAGGATTAGATAAATCAGAAATTGAAGAAATTGATGAACGTTTAAGAGAGATTTTAGAAGATACTAGAGGAGCTGTTGAAGAAGTTGGAGTTATTGATAATCCTGATTATGATGAAGATTTTGCTAAAATAGGAAGAGAAGATTCTAACGAAGAAGAATCTGATGATGAAGAGAGAGGTTTTGAAGAATGAGTAACGTAATAGATAATATTAAAAATATTTCAAGAGGAATTTATGATAAAATTAAAAAGAATGATAAACCATCTATTGAAACTCCAATTAGATCTTTATCAAATGTTGAATATGATCAAAAAGTAGGATTCTTCAAATTATTAAATAAAACAAAAGAAAGAACTTTATCAGCTACAACAATTAAAACATTTGCTCAAACTCTTAGGATGATGTCTTTGTCTAAGAATTTAGTTGAAACTGATGATGTTGCTACTAAGAGAGAAGCTTATTACGTATCTAAAAACTGGGGCGATGCTAGATTTAAAGAACAAGCAGAATCTGATACAGTAATGGATGATGTTGAAGCAATGTTAGCAGTAAACAGAGAACAGATTGTATTCATTCCAGAAGAAAAAGGTGGAGATATTGCTGGAGATTGAATAGTAATAGATGTTGATGCAGAAACAGGTAAAGAATTAAAAATTGATTGTACTAAATTTGGTTCAGGTGCCTATTCAATTCCTAGTTCAGTTGAACATCTTAAGTTTGAAACTAAAGCTAAATTTATTTTAGCTATTGAAACTGCCGGTATGTTCCAAAGATTAGTTAAGCATAAGTATTGGAAAAAGTCAAATTCCATTTTAATCTCAATGGGAGGAGTTCCGACTAGAGCATGTAGAAGATTTATTAGAAGATTAGCAGATGAAATGAAAATTCCAGTTTATGTGTTTACAGATGGTGACCCATATGGATTTCTAAATATTTATAGAACTTTAAAAGTTGGTTCTGGTAATGCTGCACACATCAATCAATATTTTTGTGTACCACAAGCTAAGTTTATTGGAGTAACTCCTCAAGACATTATTGATTATAAACTTCCAACACATCCTCTCAAAGATGTTGACATCAAAAGAGTTAAGGACGGTATCAAGAATGATCCATTCGTTGCAGAACATAAAGAATGGCAAAAAGCTCTAGAACAAATGGTTAAAATGAAAGTAAGAGCAGAACAGCAGGCTTTTGCATCTCATCATTTAAATTATGTAATTGATACATATTTACCTGAAAAGATTTCTAATCAAAAAAAATGGTTGCCTTAAACCTTTTTTCTATATTTTATTATATTCTGTAAAATATAATATTATTCAATATAAAATACGAAATATTTAAAAAGCCAAGTTTGTCACTGAATAGATATAGTGGCCCGATAGCCTAGCCTGGATAGGGCGACAGCCTTCTAAGCTGTAGACCGCGAGTTCAAATCTCGCTCGGGCCGTATTTATCTAAATAATTTCAAACTAAATATATGATTTAATTTAGTAAATTTTATAAATAAAACTTAATTTTTAAATCTTATCTCAAGTTTTAATTGGGGGAGTGGCCAAGCGGCTAAGGCAGTCGGCTGCAATAATTCGTATGGGATGATGAGCACACTAGTGCAATGATCTGTAGATCCCGGCGATCGTGGGTTCGAGTCCCGCCTCCCCCTTATTCTATTAATTTCCAAAATATATTTAAATAACAAATACATTTCATAGCTTATGAGATTTAGTCACAAGATAACTATCATTAATATTGATAAACCTATTAAAAAAAATATTAATGAAGATTTACAATTTTTAGGGAGTTCATTAGGACTATTTGGATTAAGAGATAAAGATAAAAGTTGTTATAGAATATTCTTAGAATTACTTAAGGCGGCCAAAATTAAAGTTGGTTTATCAAGTGATGAATTAGCAGCTAAGTTAGAACTTTCAAGAGGAACAGCAGTCCATCATCTAAATAAGTTAATGGAAGCAGGTATTGCCATAAACATTAGAAATAGATATTATTTAAGAGAAGAAAATCTTAAATACGTAATATTGAAGATAAAAAAAGATTTAGAAGATTCTGTTAATGAATTAATAGATATTGCCGAAGAAATTGATGATGCTATTGGTTTATAGTTAGCTTATTTTAATAATTTAACAAAAAATTTATTAAGCTATTATTCTATTTTTTAATTATGGATTTAGATGAATGTATCGAGAAAAGAAGAAGTATACGTAAATTTAAAGATAAAGAAGTACATCCTGATGATGTGATAGATATTATTGATGCAGCAAGAAAAGCTCCTTCTGCAGGTAATCTACAATCCTGGAAATTTATTGTTGTTAAAAATCAGAAGAAAAAGAATAAAATTGCTGATTGTTGTTTTCAGCAAAATTGGGTTTCTGAAGCACCAGTAATTATTATAATTATTGCAAATATTGATGAAATAAAACAAGAATATGGTACAAGAGGAGAAATGCTCTATAGTATTCAAAATTGTGCTTTGGCTGCACAAAATTTAATGTTAAAAGCAACAGAATTAGGATTGAGTACTACCTATATTAGTGCTTTTGAAGAAGGTATGCTTAAAAGAGAATTTGGAATACCAGATAATATGAGAGCTAATGCAATCATTCCTGTTGGATATTCTGATGAAAATCCTAGAACAAAACAACTTCATTCTATTGAGTCTATGACTTATTTTGAAAATTACGGCGGAAGAGTTGAAGACTGGGATGAAGCTTTTTATGAATGGTCAGGATTAATGAAAAAACATTCCGATAAGATAATTTCTAGAATTAAGAAAGGTTCTAAAACATTAAAAGAAAAAATTTCTGAGAAATTTTTAAAAGATTAAAATTTAGAATAGATTTTATTTCTAAAGATATAGTTTTTTATTGAAGAGATATTGTTTTAAAAATATCTGAAAAAATTCTAAAGTAAATAAAGAAATTCATTAAAAAAAAGTTTGCCTCCACCGGGTTTCAATAGGGGGTGAGAAATTTAGTGAAGGCAAAGAAGGAAAATAAAAAAAGTAAAAGTAAAAGCCTATCTTTACTTATCTAACGATTTCGATTCCTAAATCGTCTTCCATTTCTGCAACTTGAGCTTTAGTTGATTCAGTTCTGCCAGTAATCCAAGGAGATTTAACTCCTGTTATGATAGTCATAACAGTTAGTTTTCCTTTCATGTTTTCATCAATTCTAGCACCCCAGATAACTTTTGCATCTAAGTCTAAACTTTCAGTTACGATGTCACCAATTCTTTTAACTTCATCTAAAGTTAAATCTTCTCCACCAATAACATTGATTAAAGCACCTGTTGCACCAGCATAATCAATTTCTAATAATGGATTGTCTAGAGCACCACTTACAGCTTCTTCAACTCTATTATTAGTATCAGATGAACCAACACCAATCGCAGCAACACCACCATTAGTCATAATAGTTCTTACGTCTGCAAAGTCAAGGTTTACTAAAGCAGGAACAGCAATTGTTTCTACAATTCCTCTAATCATAGTTGCAATTAATTCATTTGCTACAGCAAAAGCTTGTTTGATTGGTAAATTACCAGCAATTTGAACTAATCTGTTGTTGTCAATTACAATTACAGTATCTGAAACTTTTCTTAATTGTTTTAAACCATATTCAGCTTTATCAATTCTTGCTCTTTCAATATCAAAAGGCATTGTTACAGTTCCAATAACTATAGCACCAGTATCTTTTGCAACTTTTGCAATCTCTGGAGCAGAACCAGTACCTGTTCCACCACCCATACCAGCACAAACAAATACCATATCAGAACCTTTCAAAGTATCTTTTATTTGAGCGATAGATTCTTGAGCAGCTTCAGCTCCTCTTTCTGGCCAACCACCACATCCTAATCCTTTTGTTAAATCTTTACCGATTAAGAATTTTCTATCAGCATCAGTCATATCTAAATGTTGTTGATCAGTATTACATGCTACAATTTCAGCACCTTTTATACCTTTGTGGTATAACCAATTAACCATGTTACCACCAGCGCCACCAGCACCGATAACTTTAATTTTAGCTTGTCCTACTACGTCGTCGTGTCCACCCATTGCTTTTTCATTTTTTAATGCATCTTGCACAATAAAATCCATTTTTTTCTTCCCCCGCATAAACTAATTATCCAACTTATTTTTTGTAATATATAGTTTACACTATCTAAACATTTATATGTAGCATTATTTATACTACTATTAGAACAAACCAAACACGCCAACTGAACACACTGAGTTTCGCCAAAAACTCATTGTTGTTAATTTTATTCTCGCAAAAACAGTATATAAACATTTATCTGAAAGAATATATAGTTTACAGAATATAAATAAATTCATTTCTCTCAATTAAACTCAACATAATCAAACAAAATATATTCTTGAAAAAATAGAAAACATATGAAAAAAATAACAAATCAGAAAATTAAATTTTCATTAATTTTTATTTCTTTGAACTCACCATTTTCTAAAATCCTATCCATTTCTGTTAAAAAAAACTTCTCAGATTTTAATGAAGAAAGTATAAATGGATCATTTTGAATATATTTTTGTTTTAAAAATTCATCTTCAGTCATCCATTCAAATGTTCCCTCACGATCTTTTTGTTTAAGTTTACCTTTTGGATTTATACCTTTTAAGATTATTAAATTATGATGATATATTATTTTATCTTCATTGAAAGTTCTACAATTAATCATACCTTTAACATTAAAGTCTGCATCTAAATTTGTTTCTTCCATCAATTCCCGTTTGGCACCCTCAATTAACTGTTCTCCAAACTTTGCTTTTCCACTTGGGAATCCATAATAACCATAGAAAGGTTCTTTTAATCTTTTGTGAGCTAGAATCTTACCATCATCATAAACCACCATGACTAAAGTTGTTAAGGGTTGTTCTTCTTTTTTACCAGTAAGCCCATCTAAAAAAGTAACTAAAGATTTTCCTTGCTGAGTTAATTTATAATCCTCACCCATTTTATGAATTAAGTTAGCTTCAACCATTAACTTAAGATGATATGCAAATTTATTACTCCTAATAGTTTCTTTATCCCATAGCTCATGAAATTTCATCTCAGGATTATGCATTAATTTTCTTAAGATATCATTTCTAATTTCGTGTTCCATAAGCATAAGTAATGCATATTCATATATAAAGCATTTCTCAATTTGTTTTGAGTCTAGAATAGAAAATATTAAATAAACTTAATTAATATTTAATTTAATGATTATTGGAATTACCGGAACACTCGGAGCTGGAAAAGGAACAATTGTTAATTTCTTAATAAAAAGAGGTTTTAAGCATCATTCAGTTAGAGAATTTTTAATAAAAGAACTTACTAAGAAGGATTTAGAAATAAATAGAGATAATATGACTTCTCTTGCAAATGAATTAAGATTTAAGTTTGGACCTAGCTATATCGTAGAACAATTATATAATGAAGCTAAAAATGAGAATAAAGATTGTATAATTGAAAGTATTAGAGCAATTGGAGAGGTCGAAGCTTTGAGAAAAAAAGGTAATTTTTATTTGCTTGCAGTAGATGCAGATAGAAAAATAAGATATGAAAGAATTTTGAAAAGAAATTCATCTACAGACAATATTTCATTTGAAAAATTTTGTGAACAAGAAGATGTTGAAATGAATAATGATGACATTAACAAACAAAATTTAAGAAAATGTATAGAAATGGCAGATTATGTTTTTGAAAATAATGGAAGTATTGAAGATTTAAAATCAAAGATTGAAGAATTTATTGAAGATATTAAATTAAATTGATTAAATTACTAAGAGATTATTTCCAACTCATGATATATTTTTTAATTTCTTTTAAATTTGGAAGAGATTTTAATTTTCTTTTATCCATATCTGTTTTAAAATCTCTAGACATTCTGAAACAATGATCTTTAATTTCATCTAAAGAAAATCTATTTTCATATTTTTCATATAAGTCTATAAAATGAAATATTTGTTTCCTGATTTTCTCATTATCCATAACCTCTTGATGGAAAATCCAGGGTTTGTATTTAGATTCTCTTCCAACCATAATTCCATCACAGCCAGATTCAACTAACTTCCTCATACCCCATTCATAACTTTTAATATCACCGTTAGCAATTATTGGAATGGATGTTTTTTCTTTTATTTGTTTCATGATTTCCCAATTTGCTTTACCAGCATATTTTTGCATAGCGGTTCTTCCATGAACAATTATTGATTTTGCACCAGATTTTTCTAAATCTTGGCATAACTTTACGGCATTAATATTCTGAGAATCCCAACCGATTCTTATTTTAACAGTAACTGGTATTTTAACAGCATCGCTTAAAGAACGAATTATTTTACATAATTTATCTGGTTCTTTTAATAAAGCAGCTCCACATCCCCTATCCAAATATTTTTTTTCAATACATCCTGCATTTATATTAATAATATCACACATCTCTTCAACCAGTCTTGCAGATTGATTTATCTTTTTGATATCTCTACCTATCAATTGAATAACAATTGGACGTTCTATTTTATCTATATTTAGAAATTTTCTCACTTCTTCTTTTGTTTTCTTTGTGATTAAATTTACATCATACATTTGAGTAAAGATTAACCCAGCACCATTTTCTTTTGATAAAATCATAAAAGAAGTACAATTTAGACCTGCCATAGGGGCCAAAGACCATCTATTAGGTATTTCTACATCTCCAATCTTGAATTTATCATCCATTTTTGAGTATA